>DATNRC010000265.1:0-6208 GCA_036703705.1 Candidatus Obscuribacterales bacterium | reverse complement strand
AGCGCCAGACTGAACCGATTCCATGTATCGGTCCAGTTTTGCCAGGAGAGCATCCCAGGATCTATCACCATCCTCTAAACAAATTCTGCGTCAATAGCGTTCGCTTTGAGCCACCTATCAACTCTGGCAAGCAGTGATGCTCTGATGAAGGCATCGAGCCTGGCTCTGTCTCTTGGGCTTCTCTCGAGAATTTTTTTGAAAGCCGCAACCGGATCAGGACTTTCGAAAGCCAAAGGCAGGATGTTTTTCAAGCTGCTGTCTTCAATCGTAAAGGCAAATTCCTTCAAATCATCAATCAACAAATTTTTGTCTGGTTTTGGAATGTACAGGAATCTTTCCAGATCTCTTTCAATTTCATCGGTGAGGTCGCCAAGTTCCAGGAGATTACGATTGACCAGACGCGTATCACCAGATTCGATATCGAGATAATATGCGTTGTCAAGGCATTCGTCTTGCCAAGCAAATACTATGTCCTGGGCATTAATGGTGAGTTTGCGCATGCTGCCACGGCTCTAAGCTGCTTCCCAGAAAGGATAGATCAAAGCGGCTCGTTTTGCGAACCAGCCTTATCATGCTCATGAGACTTCAAGAAGTGATTGCTTCTTTGGACCAAGTGGCTGGTCGGATCCGGATTGTGTTGAACCTTAATTGTGAGCTTGGGAACGCACAGCGTGAGAATAACACTGCTGCACAGTGCAAAGCCCAGACCAATTGCCACAGGAGCCCTCTTATCGGTGGCTGTCATTGCTGGTCCAAAAGCCGCTGATGCAATTAGCAAGGACAGTGGAACGAAAGCGAGATAAATCCAATTCCCGCTGCTCGTGCCAGTTTGAGCATGCAGCTGAGTAGCACCAGATACAGTAGCAATTGCCAGCCACGAGAGTGAAAAAAAGGAAGCTACGCGTAGCCGCGCATTACGCACGGCAACGTACACGAGGGCAGTGAGTACCGCGCCGTAGACGACGCTCAGCAGGGACAATTGGAAAATTGATTCACCACTCACGGCCATCGGCACCGTAACCAGCAGTTTGAGAAGCGGAGAACTGCTTGCTGCGAGGCTGGCCATCACGCTTCTCGTCTCAAGGGAATCCATTGACGTTCCGCGAAGAGTAGTATCGAGAGCGCAAAGCATCACCAAAAGTCCAAGCGTTACAAGAAGAGAGCGGCCGTCGGCTGTTCCGTCTCCCTTAAAGAGGTTCCAGTACTTCTCGCGCATCTGCTTGTCGAGGATAAGGTTGAGAATCTCGAAAGCGACAAAAATCTTGCACAAGAGCCAGCCATTGTGGCAAACAACAAGACACGCGGAGTAAAGCACAACGGCCAGGGCTTGGTAGATGAGGCGGGTTTTGAGAGTTTTCGGATGGCGACTGCCTGAGTCCTGAAAAACATGTGCAAGCGGGTGGCCAATAAGGTAAAAGTAAAAGGAGAAAAGAAACACAACGAGCCCGCAATGACCTTCTTCAGAAGACAAATTGATTGTCCCGGACGCGACCGGAACGACCAGAAACCAGAAAGAAGAAGCTGCTGCAATGCAAGGAATTCGCCAAAATGTGCGTCCCCTGGCGATCGCGTTGACGAGCAGGAAAACCGCAATTGCAGCCAACAGATGCAAAAAGCCGTTGTTCAGATATGTTGCTGGCAGGAGCAAAACACTCATGTCTTTCCAACGGTGTCCGAGCACCGTTTTTGGTTATGCGCCCCGCTAGTGTAGCGTACGGTTCGTCATCCGGTTATGATCGACCTGTTTGTTTTTGAAAGAATTGTTGGACAGAGAGAGTGGATCTTCATATACCTGAGGGCATCCGATTCCAGTGCACGGGCTGCGCAAACTGTTGCTACGGATGGCCAGTTCCCGCTACCCAAGCGGATTTTGACCGTATCACTGCCTTGCTTCCCCAGTTTCAAGAGGACATGGGTAAGGGCGCTCTGACGCCTTCAATCGGAAGTCATTCATTGTTTCGAGAGTTTAAGCAACAATCGTCGTCGAAGTTAGGTGCGTTCAAGCATACTCTCGAAAAGAGAAGCGATGGGAAGTGCGAGTTCCTCATGTCGGACAATCGTTGCTGGTTGCATCATAAATTCGGCGCAGAGGCAAAGCCTGCCATGTGTCAGCTTTTCCCTTACACCTTTACGGAAACACCGAGCGGAACATACGTCTCGGTGAGCTTCGCTGCCTCAGGCGTTCTGTTCAATGCGGGCCAGTTGCTCACGGAACAGCGCCCAATGCTCATGTCGACATTCGAGCTGTTTAAGCGTTTGTTTCCCAACCTTACTTTGGATTGGTCAACCTGCCAACTGATCGATGGCGTCCCTCTGTCGTGGACGGACTATCTGGAGATCGAATCGCCGATTCTCAACAAATTGCATCTGACACTCTCCGCTCACGCGCTTTCGGCGCAGGCATTGGCGGATTCTTCCCGACAACCGGCGGCTTCCGTTGAGCCATCGCGAACGCAAGCAATTTCCGGGCGACCGCAGCCGACAAGCACAGCATTTCCGTCCGAACCGGCAAGACGTTATGCAAGAACCGACCGGCTGCTTAAAGAGGAAGCACGTCTTATCGCCCAAAGGCTCGATCGCTCGATGAATCTGAACGAATTGGCCAAAGTGGAAGCGCGCCCAAAAATTGTTGATCAGCTCGTATTGAAGTACTTCGCAGAGGCATATTTTCCTGAAGATGTGTACGCAAACAATGCTTGCGATCTGGATACTGAAGCGTTCATCAAGCAATTGGTCAATCCGCCGGAGAAAATTCCGCTTGTTATTACAGGCAAGAAACTGTCTGCTCAAGAGTTGATGCAGTATCATCTCGGCGATCTGGCAGAGGAATGTGAGGACCTCATTACCAGGTTCATTTATTGCCGCCTCTTTTCCAAATTGTATTTTGCAGCAGGGCTCGGCGGCCTGAGCCTAATTGCGGCAATTCATCATTTGGTTTTGATAATCGCTCTTTTGCGCATTTCCTTAAAAGCCAGATATAAGGATGAGGACACGAAGGGGAAAGACATTTCTTTCGTCGAAGTTGCTGAAAGTCTCCGGGCGATTGAACGTCGGCTGACAGTCACAAACTTTTCAGATAAATCACGAGCCATCATCGAAGTGCTGCTTTCCAGCCCAGAACGAATGGAGCGTATACTTTCCCTGGCGGCATGAACTGAGCGAAACGATTGAGAAATACTGAGTCGGCTGTAAAGCGTGAAATTGAGCATACCTTCAGGTCGCTGCGTTATCGTAATTACAGGCTCTATTTCACAGGACAGTTGTTGTCGCTGACCGGAACCTGGATGCAGTCTGTCGCCTTGAGCTGGCTTGTCTACAAAATGACCCGCTCGCCGCTTCTTCTCGGTGTCGTGGAAGGCGCTCATCTTCTGCCTGTTCTCTTTCTTGGTATGGCAGGAGGTCTTGTTGCTGATCGCGCCGACAAGAAAACCGTTCTCATATTGGCTCAGCTTATTGCCATGGCCCAAGCCATAACGCTGGCGGCGCTTACTTTGACGCATCATATAGAGGTCTGGCATTGCGTTGCTCTGGCCCTGGTCCTGGGCACGGTGAACGCATTCGAAGTTCCTTCTCGACAGGCTTTTCTACCTGAGCTTGTCGACAGAGACGACCTTGTCAATGCCATTAGCTTGAACTCCTCTTTGTTCAATGGCGCCCGAGTTTTGGGGCCTGCCCTTGCCGGAATACTGGTGCCGTTTGCCGGTGAGGGCGTCTGTTTTTTGCTGAACGCCTTGAGCTATACCGCTACTCTTTTGGCATTTGTATTAATCAATGCCAAAGCTCCTGAGCCCATCGAAGAACAGGAGTCCAGCGGTGGGCTTCTGGGCGGCTGGAGATTTGTGTTGGAAGAACGAACGGTTTTGCGATTGCTCCTTTTGGGCGCCGTGATGAGCCTTTTGGGCATGAATTACGGAGTGCTAATGCCTGTTTTTGCTTCAGAGATTTTGCACGGTGACGTCAGAACGCTGGCGGTATTGAGAGCAGGAGCAGGGATTGGCGCTTTTGCTGCGGCGCTCGCCTTAGCAAGCCGGGGTACGGGCGAACGGCTCAAGTCTGGCGTTGGATACGCCAGCATGACCTTTGGCTCGGTGTTGGCATGCTTCGCCTGGTCAACTAACTTCTGGCTTTCTCTGGCGCTGATTTGCATGGTTGGTTTTGCCATGACTACTCAACTCAGTGGTGGTCATTCGCTCGTTCAACTGGCGGTCAACGACCGCGTGCGCGGGCGTGTCTTGAGCATTTACATGACTGTGATGATGGGTCTTGCTCCGCTTGGGAGTATGGTCATAGGTTGGGCGGCCGGCAAATGGTCTGCACCGCCGGTGGTGACCTTCTGCGGTTTTGCTTGCGCCGCAGCTGGCCTCCTGTATACTCTTGTCAATCGAAAGGTGAAGACGGGCAGTGACGACGGCGATGAGAATTTGGATTAAACTTGAGATAGTTCGGTCTCTTATTGACTATTGACGAGCGAACGGGCGTCTAGCCGGCTGAGGACCTGTTATCGCCTATGAGCGAAATCTTCAACGAAAGCGATGAGGAAACTGTTGCTGCGGCAGTTTCGGAAGATCGTATCGAACAGTCCGACGTCCGACGTGCGACTGAGCCGGTCGATCAAATTGGCTCATCCGACAGTGGAGAGGAGTCGGACTCTTCCTCGGAGCCGTGCCCCGAATCATCAGGAGAAGATGGTGCTAAAACGATTCTCGCAGCTTCGAAGGGCGCAAACATCCCTGTGTCTCTAGAGGGGGTTGCTCCTGCTGTCAGACCCCCAGTGGCGCAAGAATCCGTTGGCGATTTAATGCAAGCTCAATTAGGCAAACAATGCCCTGCCCCCCACCACCATACTCATCATCCCTGGTCCACAACGATAAAGGTTCTGGTCGCCCTGCTCATAGTCAATGCATTTGCCGTGGGCATTTGGATTGGAACGCAAATATTGCGCGCTGACAGAGAAGAGACCATGAGACGAGTGGCAATTTCGCAGCTCGATCAGGAGCCCCTCGAGATTGTGCCGGAGGAACCGAGAAAGACGCCTTCGCGTGTTATTGGAGACACGACGATTGCTGACATTGCCCAAAAAGTTGCCCCTGCTGTTGTCACCATCGATGTAGCTGCGCCAAGGGGAGCGGGAAACTCTTCCGCACCTCCAAGCGAGTCCGCAAAGCCTCAATTTTTCTTTGGCCCGCGGATGCAACCTGAGCCCGTTCCGGAGCAGTTCGGATTGCGGTATGAGAAGCGCACTGCGGGGTCTGGCTTCATTATTCGTTCCGACGGTTACATTCTCACCAATAGTCACGTGGCACGGAAGGACAGCCTAATTAAAGTTACGCTTAACGACAAGCGCGTCTTTCAAGGACGGCTGGTTGGGCGCGACACATTTACCGACTTGGCACTTCTCAAGATCGATGCAGACAATCTTCCGGTCGTCAAACTGGGAACGAGCAAGGGTATAAGACCGGGCGATTGGGCGATCGCCATCGGCAATCCGTTTGGCTTTGAGCATTCGGTCACCCTGGGAATAATAAGCGCAATCGGTCGGTCGTTGGCGGATCTCAATCACCATGTTGAGCTCATTCAGACCGATGCCGCCATTAACCCCGGCAACTCGGGCGGTCCGTTGTTGAATTTGGACGGGCAAGTAATTGGGATCAATACAGCGATTCGTTTCGATGCTCAGAACATCGGATTCGCTATCCCTGTTGATGTGGCTCGTGAAGTTGCTGACGGACTCCTTGTTCACCATGCGATTAGCCGCCCCTACCTCGGCCTTTATATGCGAGATTTGGATCCGCGGATAAGAGCCGCGCTTGGGTTGGGAAAAGATACAAAAGGCGTATTAGTGCGCAGAGTAGTTGCCGGAGGCCCATCTGCCCGAGCCAAAATAGCTCCCGGTGATTTAATTCAGAAGGTCAACAACATTGCTGTTGGTTCATCCAAGGAAATGCGTGAGGTGATTCAGAGCCACAAGCCAGGAGACACCTTGGATATCCAGCTTTCTCGTAAAGGCACGAGCACTGAGGCAAAGCTCGTCATTGGCGATTATTCCAAGGAAGTAGTCGATGACTAGCATGGGGCGATATCGGTTGAGATTTGCCCCGAGACCAAAAAAGCGAAACGATATCGGTTGAGTTTGTCCAGGGGACCAAAAAGCGAAACGATATCGGTTGAGTTTTGGCCCGGGACCAAAAAGCGAAACGATATCGGTTGA
>DATNRC010000264.1:0-3831 GCA_036703705.1 Candidatus Obscuribacterales bacterium | reverse complement strand
CCTTGAGCAAACCATCAATGAGCGCCTCTGCAAGCGACGGAGAATGGCTCCTGCTGTCATGACCGACCACGATTCTCGCTTTCTTGTCTTGAAACAGCCATTGTCCATAAGCGGAGCCGAGCGCGCGGGCAAATGATTCGTTGAGTGACTGCCCGTATATGCCTCGGATGTCGTACGCACCGAAGAGATTGTTTCCAGCGCTCATAGGGTAATTCCGTGACCTCCCTTTGGGGATCTAGTTAGCATCTTCGCATACAAGACTAAACTGTCGAAGCTCGAAAAG
The DNA here is from genome assembly GCA_036703705.1 of Candidatus Obscuribacterales bacterium. Classification (GTDB taxonomy): domain Bacteria; phylum Cyanobacteriota; class Vampirovibrionia; order Obscuribacterales; family Obscuribacteraceae; genus DATNRC01. Next base: position 3,548 of record DATNRC010000264.1, on the reverse strand, counting down.
CCCCTCCTGACAAGAGCCTTACCAAGACTTAACCCGCCCTTAAAACGGTTTCAGAATCGCAAAACGCCGGCAGGCATGGGGGAACAGATATGGGCGGGAGGCGGTCAATTAAAAATCCCCCATGGTGGTATAAGGATGAACAAGGACTACGCATGAGGGTTGAGCAGTGTTATCGGAATGCGACTCGTCGGAATCGCTGGAATCTCGTGAGGCACCTTCTCTTGCCCATCTTCCCATGCTGATTTTGGCGGGAGGCCGCGCAAAACGGCTTGGCGACGCTGCTAAGGACATCCCCAAGGCCATGATTGACGTCGGAGGCGAGCCGTTCATTGCGCATCAGATGAGACTTTTGAATCGCGAGCGCATTGCCAGAGCAATCCTTCTCACCGGTCATCTGTCGAGCCAGATTGAGAATTTCGTTGGCGACGGCAGCCAATTCGGCATCGAGGTGACGTACTCCGGAGATGGCTCGCGCTTGCTGGGCACAGGCGGCGCCGTGATGAAAGCGCTGTCGAAGGTGGGCGACGAATTTGCCATCATGTACGGTGACAGCTACCTGGACATCGCTTTCGCTCCCGTTTACCGAAAGTTCAAAGACAGCGGCAAAATGGGGCTGCTTACCGTGCTCAAGAATTGCGATGTGTGGCAGCCCAGCAACATAAAGTTCGACTCTGAGGTCACACAGCTCATCGAAGCTTATGACAAGGAAAAGAGCAGCGAAGAGATGCAATATATAGATTTCGGGCTGTCAATCTTTCGCAAGGAAGCTTTCGAGCCGTTCAAGAAGAAAAAATCCTTCGACCTCAGCGTCGTCTTCCAGGACTTGATCAAGCGCAATGAGCTTATAGGATACGAAGTCTCACAACGCTTTTACGACATCGGCACACCGGAAGCGCTGATCGAGACGCGCGCTTATCTCAGCCGCCAGGCGCTCTGGAGTTGAGTTTAGATAGCAAGCGCTCGTGAAAAGGCATGGTAATTCACGGCAAAGGCATTACACAGTAAATGTGAGCCAGGGCTCAATTGACGCGAGCGGAGGCTCAATAGACGCGAGCGGAGGCTCAATAGAAGCGAGCCAGCGCTCAATAGGCGCGAGCCAGCGCTCAATAGACGTGAGCCAGCGCTCAATAGACGTGAGCCACGACACAATTAACGTTAGCCGGGGCTCAATATACGTGAGCCGAGGCTCAATAGACGCGAGCGGCATCGAGATTGAAATCGGGCAGCGACAGCGGCCGGGCCGCCAGCTTGATGTTGCGGAAAATAGTCTCCGTGCATGACTTATCAGTGCCATATGTACCGACCTGAAACCACGGTCCGGGGTACACCACCATTCCCACTGATGAGATTTGCCCGCCCATTGCGCCCAGTGGAACAAGCTCGCGTATCGTTGTCGCTTGCCATTCCGGGGCGGTTGGAATGAACGACGGATTTCTTTGCAAAACAAATGTTTTGCCGTTTGCTCCTGTAAGCGCCAGGGCAATGCCAGCCTTTCCTGGACGCGGCGCGGCTTTTGATTCGAAGCTGATGGCCATCAATTGGTGAGTCGCATTTGCGGCAGGCAGCTTAACGGTGCTCGTATTGGTCGAAGAACAGCGAAGAACGGCTCGGCTTGTTCTTATTCCGCCGTCAGGCAATCTCATTACCGGATCCCATTTGTCAGCGGTGAAGAAGTACTCGAACGTCTTCGCCTCAGCGGCTGCACCATGGATAAAAGAGGTGCCCGAGCCAATGCCTTCATTGAGCGGGTCAGAAAAATCCTTTTTCTTTTTGCCCTCTATGGGCCGTTTCACATTAGGAAAGACGGCCAGTCTTACCCGCAAATCCAATCGTAAGGGCGGCGACGAGGCACCGCTTGGCTCAAGAATGCGGGACTCGGTAGTTTTTGCTTTCCTGAAGTCCGGCAATCGCGCGTCCAGATCGCCGCCTAGCCACAAACGAGTGATGCTGTACCGCACAAGAGACGGTATCGAATACAAAGCCTCCTTCCGGTCTCCGTAGACAGCGCCCCCAGCCGGTGCGCTGAGCCGCACGTCGTTCTCGCCGGATTGCAAGTGCTCAACAGGGACAGGCACGGCTCGCCATTGCCTCAAATCATCCGCATCGACTCCGAAGCCGTCGGCAGCATGGTTCAGATACTGCGCGCCATAAAGCTGATGGTCGAAGCACTGTATTGGCTGCAAATACGCAGAGATGCTTTCACCGTTGATCGCCACTTGCACCTCTTGCTCGGCCAATCGGCGATCGCAGTCGACAACGAGCAGTGCCTGCTCCTTGCTGCGCGCGAGAAGTCCTTGCGGCAGTTTGATTTTCTGGCAGACGGATTGGCCGGCCTTTAATTCAAGCCGGTGGGAGGGCGGATAAAGACTCTGTCCAAGAGCGAAGAGCGGCAGAGTGACGGTGAGAGCTGACATGCAAGCAGCGGCTATGGGCGCCCATCGTAAGGCCTTTGATGGGGTTTCCGCGGCGACAATCGCTTGCACCTGTTGAAGCAAATAAGCGATGAAGCAAACGTAGAAGGGAGTCGCAGTAAAACCATAACGGGGCACAGGTTCGAAGAGCACGAAAATGACGTGCCCGAAAGCCATGCCAAGGCAAGCGATTCCCAGCCTTCGTGCGCCCTCCCCTGCGTATCTGAGATTCAACAAGAAAAGGATGGCGCCGGCAAAGGCAGCCACGAGATAAAAGCGATGTATGAGCGTCTGGAGAGCGGCGCCAGCGCCAAAAAATCTCTGCGCAAAATCATTCCACGGCATGCAAAAGAGGCGCGGCAATTTGCTCAACAGCAAAGAAAGCGTCTCCTGAGGACGCGACGATATCATCGCCAGGGGCATCGCCAGCGGTGCCTTGTTGTCGCAACACAGGTCGACGAGCTCACTGGTTGGGCGCGTAATCACAGCGCCGTTCTCGACATCAAAGCCCATCGCCAAATTGAATGCCGGCACGCGGCTCGTCGTCAGGGCAGGCTTTCCCGTAGCCCACCATGTATAGGCGGCCCAGGCACCAATCACCATCGCCAGGGAAAGCAATGCAACGGCCGTTCTTCTCCATTGAGCTCTCAATGGAAAAGCTGAGACTGTCAAGGCGAGGGCCGCGGCGGGGGCAAGCGCGGGCTTTTGCAGAAAGAGGAGGCCGCAAGACAAACCACTAAGAATTGCGCTCCGCATTTTATGCCCGGCTGCTGCAGCAAAAAAAACGAGGCAGAGCTCCAAAAGAGCAGTGAGACTCTCATTGAGGAGCCTCCCTGCGGCAATCGAAGCGGAAGGGTAAAGCGCCCACAGCACCCCGGCAACGAATGCGCACCAGCGGCTCTTTGTCAGGCGGAAGGAGATGAGAAAAACAAAGAGCGTTGACAGCGCCTGAAAAACGGACTGGGTGGCGGCAATGAGCGCCCAGTCCGTGCCCTGCGGATTTTTGCCGAGCATCGCAAATACAAAAGCAATGGGAATAGTAAGCACCGGCCCGTCGAGCTTGATGAAAGCCGTGAAGTCTTCGCTGGTAAGGAGCTGCAAGTCAGGCTGCAAGCGCAAGAAACCGCTGAATATCTC
>DATNRC010000263.1:0-3832 GCA_036703705.1 Candidatus Obscuribacterales bacterium | reverse complement strand
GAGCCGATCTTTGAAGCCTAACTGCTGCGGTTTGACAGCTGATGGTTCCCCCACAATTTTTGGGCTTGCTTCAAATGAAGGTGTTGCCGTGTCGACTAAGATGCTTGCGGCGCCTAAACTCCTGTCGCTGGCTAAACTCCGGTCGCTGACTCTGACGTATTCATCTTCAGAAAAGGATTTGAAGCTGCTCTCCACTTCAGGTACGGCTGTTGCGCTAAAAGCGGTTTTTGCCACTCCGTGCTGTCTCAACGCGTCCATGATGGCACGCTGAATTGTCAAATACACTTCATTGCCATGACTGTATTTGATTTCCTTCTTGGTGGGATGTATGTTTACGTCCAAATCAGCGGCATCGAGCGTCACGATCAATACAGCCAGTGGATGTCTTCCTCGTGGAATTAGATCGGAGTATGCATATTCAAGCGCTTTGTATGTGAGTGGGCAGCGGACGGGACGGCGGTTGACAATTGAAAGTATGGCTTTGCGATCGCCTCTGAAATGCAGCGGGCTTGCGATATAGCCAGATACTGAAAGTCCATGCTGGAAATCACTGCCGCTCACTGCAATCAAAGAGTCACGGATACTGATGAAACCAACCTCCCGGATGGCCTGCTCGAGCTGACCCGATCCTGACGTGCGCAGGCTTTTCTCATTGTTCTTGAGTAATTCGAAGGAAATTTCCGGATAGGCGATGGCAAGGTTTTGTGCGACTTCCAATATGTGGGCAAATTCGGTAGCAGCCTTTTTGAGGAAGTTGAGCCGTGCTGGGACGTTATAGAACAGATCCACCACTTCCATTACCGTCCCCGACGCACAGCCTGTTTCAACGGCGTTTAGCTTTCCGTCCATTGCTTCTATGCGCAGCCCTGTTGCCGATTCGCGCCTTCGTGTGTAGCAAGTCACTTTCGCTACGGAAGCAATGCTGGGAAGCGCCTCGCCACGGAAGCCGAGGGATGAAAGACGCCACAAGTCGTCCGCCGCTCGCAACTTGGAGGTGGCATGCCTGTGGAATGCCAGCACGGCATCGTCGGCATCCATGCCGCAACCGTTGTCTGCAACGCGAATCGAGCGGCAGCCCTCACTGACTGATATGTTGATGCTGGTGGCGCCTGCGTCTATCGCATTTTCAATCAGTTCTTTGGCAACGGATGCAGGACGCTCGACGACCTCGCCAGCGGCGATCTGGCTGGCAACATGATCTGGCAACACTAAGACTTTGGCCACGTGCGAATTCTAACAGAACGTTCGCTCCAAAACGGGCACAAGATATCTTCTAGTCATTGAGATGAATGTAATGAGACGTCGCGCTATACTCAGTTGGCGATCAGAAGCGAGGTTTATGTCTTTTCAGCAACGGCGGCGCGTCTTGATTTATGCCTTAATGGGCTTGATCGCCGCGGCGCTTTCATGTCTCATCGGCCATGCTGCCGGAAACTTTGAGCGTGAAGGCTTTGAGAGATTGATGCTGGCGTTTGGGGAAACTGAAAAAACTCTTGAAATCGGCGCCTTCTCGCATTCGTGGAACCCAAGTGCCTTTGCCGGCGTGCGGATAGCGGGTGCTTTCATCCTCGCCTCGCTCGGAAGCTTGATTGGCTATCGTTTGCACGCGGTGGCGCGTGTTCTTGCATGGCTGCAGGCATTTGTTGTTTGCCTGGTTTCTGAGTGGGCGCTGTTCAATTTTTTCCACATTTCCTCCTATCCACTCACCTATGTTGCTGCGCTCACGCTGGGGTATGGCGGCGGTTATGTTCTCAGTCTGTTTGATCGGCAAGACAGACGAAGAGAGGCGCAATATTACGAGATTATGTTGCGCAATCAGGAGCTCAGGGACATGAGGCTGCAAATGGTAAAGCAAGACGAAGTCGAACGACGCATTTTGGCAGCAGATTTGCATGATCAGGTGCTGAATGACCTCAAACAATTGCGCCACAAGTTCGACGCCTATGTGAAGGAACCCGAGCCGCAAGCAAAGGAGGAAATTGATGTTTTGCTTGCTGACGCGATGAAGGAGATACGTGAGGTAATGGATAGCCTGTGCCCTTCTGCTTTGGAACATTTAGGCCTGACAGCGGCCATCGAGGATTGTGCAAGAAGAGGAGGAGAAAGAGGGGGCTTCAAAACACGCGTGCGTGGTCGAGTGGATGACGACGATCTGGCGAAACTCTCTCTTGTGGAACAATCTCTGCTGTACAGATTGATACAGGAGTCAATCACGAACATCGTCAAGCATGCGTCAGCAACGCTTGTACGCATTGTTATCGAGAAAGAAAATCAATCCCTCGTCATTTGCGTAATCGACAACGGCAAGGGTATCGAACCCGCAAAACTAAGTTTGGATTCCCGCGGGCTCCGATACATGCGGCAGAGAGCAGATTTAATTGGCGCTACAATAGCGTGGCGAACCGGCGAGGACGGAAAAGGGACAATAGTCGAGATCAGGTTTGACCTTTCAGGGAGGAGCGATGTGGAAAGTGCTCACGGTTGAGGATGTGCCTGCTTTGAGGAAGCACGCACAGGAAGTCATCCGCAACGTATTGTCTCCGGAAACTCAAATCGTAGAGGCGGTCAATGGCGTCGAGGGATTGAAACTGGCGCTTTCCCTGAAGCCAGATCTGATTCTCATGGACATCTCGATGCCGGAGATGAGCGGCATTAAGGCAGCTCAGCAAATCTGGGCCGACTGCCCTTCGCGCAAGATTCTTTTCTGGTCGCAATATCATCGTGAAGCTTACGTGCGAGAGCTGGGCAAGATTGTGCCCGATGAAGCAATTCACGGTTATGCGCTGAAGAGTGAAGACGACGATAAGCTAGCTTATGCAATTCGCTCAATTGTGCTTGAGGACAATCCCTACATCGATCCTCTAGTGCGAGGCGTTCAAGTCAGGCTGCAATCCAGGGATAGCTCCTTGAGCGATGTGGAGTATGAAACGCTCATTGATATCGCGGTTGGCCTAACTGACAAAGCTATTGCACAAAGACGGCATATTAGCGTGCGCGGCGTGCAAAATCGTCTTTCCATGCTTTTGGAGAAGCTCGTCAAAGGTGAAGATGCGCATTTGAGGGAAAGTGCGGGAATGGAAGTTTTCAATCCGCGCACACGGGTTGTTTTCGAAGCGTTGAAACGCGGATTGTTTGATCCGGACGATTTGAAAACGCTGGAAAGCGATCTCGCCGAATGGCTTGGAACGGAGTTTGATTATGAGCGCCTATGACTTCAGGAGAAACGACCTCTCGAGCCCGGCTCTGAAAGCCACCGCATATGCCGCTGGGCTAGACCGTTGTGTAAGCTGCGCTAATCACACAATGGCGGCGCTCGATGAGATTTAACTCATAGCTACTTTAAAGGTAATCAATAGAGTCTGAAAACTTGTCAAGCGCCACTTTTCCTGTCTGTGAAAGAACTTCAAGAATTTGGTTTTGCTTAGAGCTATTGTTAGTATCGAAGCAAGTTTTCACGGTCATCACAGCAAGGAAATTCGGACGCAAGCATAAATACAAGCTCTTCGGCAATGGTTTAGTGCACGACAGTGCTGGAAGCACTTGTCTTGTGAGTTTGTGCTGAATGCGAAGAGTACTTGCGTCGATTTGAGGAAAAGCGAGCCGAGCTAACAAGCAGTTCGGTTCAGGGATTCGTCTGAGCCCAGGGATGCGGAGCCTGGTCTTATGTTCGTCCCAGCTTTCCCTTTCTCAATACGAAGCCGGACTGCCTGAAGCGCTTTCACGAGCGCCCTGGCACCAATTGCCCGGCGAAAGGAAAATGAAATGAAACGAGAAAGGCAAAAGCGTTGTGCGAACCCCGGCCAGCGCGTCAAAATGCATGTTCTGGGGTCAG
>DATNRC010000262.1:0-5224 GCA_036703705.1 Candidatus Obscuribacterales bacterium | reverse complement strand
GCCCATGACATTGTTCCCGCCGTGCAGATAAACCATGACCGGCAAGCCGTTTTCGCCGCAGGGACGCCAGATATTAAGCGAAAGGCAGTCTTCGCTGCCGAAGACGCGGCGAGTTACGGGGTCGACCTGAATGCAGGCGGGACCATAAGAGCCGGCGTCGCGTATCGCAGTCCAGGGAACGGGCGGCAGCGGCGGCTGCCATCGCAGATGGCCTAAAGGCGGCCGCGCATAAGGAACACCTCGATAAACATCGGTCTGACCTTCACTCCGGCCCAGTATGGGCCCGGCGTTAGTGGAGACGATAGGGCGGGCAGTGGTTTTCTGCCCGACTTTTGGATGGATCATAGCCGTCAATGGTTGGTAACGTGTTGTGTTTTCGCTTATCTTGGCGTTTTGCTTGTGTTTTTTGTTCCTGGTGCCTTTCCTGGAGTTTGTGGTTTGTCAGGGCAGGACTTCGACATTGGCAATCGAGGGGAATTTCTCGGTCCAAACGTCATTAGTCGGTCCTGTCAGGCAGTTGCAGGCGCTTTTCACTACTTGAATGTGGCTTGACGGCACCCGTTTTGCATACCCTTCAACCGTTCGCAACACACATGCGTCGCTATTGCAGCCGCATATGCGCAGGTTTTCCGGCCAGAAGCCGTGCTCGATGATTGCCTCGAAGATCTCCGCGGAGCCATCATCTTCCGATTTCGCAACCACTGCCAGATTCGCATATCCTTCAATGAGTCGCATCAATCTGGGGTCAGTCTTGCCCGTCTCATGTGGATCGAATTCGACGATCACGATGCCCCAAAGATTGGCTTTTGCATTAGTGATTTCCCGCATCACTCCAGCAATGGTTTTCTCATCACTGCTAGCCGGAAATTCGTCAGGCTGCATATCAATAATTACCAGAACCGGGTCGTCATCAGAGCCGGTTCTTGTTTTTGACTGCGCCGATGAAAGGAGCGCGGCCTTTGTATTTGTATTGGTCCTCATAATTTTGATTGGTTGTGAGTGTTTCGCAGTGTTGTGTGGTTGATTACGAATGATCAAACCTTAAGTGCTCGGCGAGGAAGTTCAAAATCTGCCGGTTTTCTAAAAGTGCCGAAATACGACCTTCTGTGGAGATTGGAGACCCTGCACCTTCCGCTTTTGGATGTTGATGGGGAGAATTCCCATTAGTGCAAACTGCCTGCTCTAAGCGCTGTGATAGGTCGCGCGAATTGTTGCCGCGAGGCCAAGCGCCACAGGCGGAAGGTAATTTTTGGCTGCAAATACTTCTTTTGAAGGCGCGACCGATCAAACTCGGCTTCCAGGCTGGTGCTACTCGAGGCTGAGGGCTTTGTCGACTGGAGAATCCCGGCGCTGGGAAAGGTCGCGGACGATGGCCAAAAGCCTGTCCCTGCCTGCGATCGTTGCTTTCTTGATGTTTACTTCCACCCAGAATTCTTGGCCCTGAGTGTTCTTGCACAGCCAGGCAAAAACCTGCGGTCCTTCCGTGGCAGCCTTGCGCAGCCATTCGTTGGCTTCCTTTTGCGTATAAGGCGGCTCGCCCTTGCTGAGCAATTCCACCTGCCCGGCAAAAATTTGCTCGCGGCTGTATCCGAAAAGCTCGAACGTACGTTGATTGACGTCCACTATTACGCCTGTCTCAATATCGTGCACGAAGATGCAATCGTTGACCGCCTCGAAAATTTCCCTGTATGTGGCTTCCGAGACTCGCAGCTTCTTCTCTGTCTCCATTCGCTCTGTCACATCTTCCACCATCGACAGCGTGCCAATGAATTTGCCGTCAGGCGAAATCAAAGGTGTGTTGTGAAACTGGCAGATGATCCGCCTTCCGTCTTTTGTGAAGACAGGACCTTGCCCGTGGGCCGACATGTCGCCTTTCCTGAGGCGCGGGAAAATCTCATTGATGACGAAGTCGTGCATATCGGGCGGCAGGAGTATGTCTTTAGGGTGGCGGCCCTTCACTTCTGCAAGAGTGAAGCCGAAAATCCTCTCGGCTGCCGGATTCCAGTATTCGAAGAGAAAGTCGGCGTCGTGCAGTATGCAGGCCAGCGGCATTCTGTCCATTTGCAGCTGCAGGCGATCCAAGAGCGCCGCCTGCTGCATCTGCAATCCTTCCGCTTGCAATTGGGCTGTTTTCCATTGGGTGATGTCCTGAGCCAGGCCGCAAAGGCGGTTGAGTTGAAAACCGCTTGATGAGATGGGGAATGTGCGCATCCACACCCAGGACATGTCACCGTTCTGCCTGAGAATGCGAACGTGCTCATCGATATTGTCGGCCTTGCCGTCGGCAAGCTGTTTAAGCAGACGCTCTTTATCTTCCTGGTGGATTGGGTCTAGAAATGCCAGCGGTTTTTTGTAGAGCGACTCTGCCGGCTGACCCCATATTTTTTCATAAGCACGGTTGACGTAGAACAGCTTATTTAAATCAAAAGACGCTATCCAAAGCGCCGCTCCCAGGTTCTCAGCCAATTGGCGAAACATGAGCTCGGAGCGTTTGAGGTTGCTTTCCGCTCGCTCTCGATCCGCCTTCTCGCCCGCTTCGGAAAGCGCGCGCTGGAGCGTGAAGAAGAGTCGCCGGTTGGATCCCTTTTGCACGTAGTCGGTGACTCCGTGTTTGAGCGACTCCATGGCCAGCTCTTCGCTCAGAATCCCTGACGTGAGAATGAAAGGAACCTCGGGGCAAATGTCATTGCGCAGACCGAGCGCTGTAATGCCGTCAAAGCCGGGAACGGAAAAGTCGGCAATGATGATGTCGGGCTCGAATTCATTCAAGGCCCTCACAAAGTCGCTTCTCTTCTCTACCGCCAGAAGCGTATGGGAGCCGGGAATTTTGTTGAGCTCGATTTCCAGCAATGCGAGATCGTCTTCCTCGTCTTCCACCGCCAAAACCCGAACGTGTTTTTTCAGATTGGCGCGCTGGCCGCGCCCGTTGGACGGCTGCCCCAATGAGCGCAGCCGGCTGTAGGCAAGCGCATTGTCTTGCTCGCGCTCTAGCTGATCTTCAAAAGCGACGAGCGCTGTGCGCACCGAATCTGGTAGCACGTCAAGGCGGCCTTTGAGGACAAAGTCCGTAGCCCCCTCACGAATGCTGCGCGCAGCTATGTCTTCTCCAATCGGCTCAGATACAACAATGAACGGAATGGCATGGTGGAGGGTGCGGACGCGCCGGAGCGCTTCCTGACAGGTGAAGCCGGGCAGGGAGTATTTAGACAAAACGAGGTCTGGAGTGAACTCACCAATGACGGTTTCGAACTGATGCTTGCTCGACGCCACGCGGGCGACGAAACCCAGACCGGCATTAGTCAGCTCATTGGTGATGTGCGTCACATCGTCCGGATTGTCTTCTAGAATCAGTACACGCCAGCGGTCATCCATTTTTCTACCCATGAGGCATGAAGGCAATCATCAGTGGTGCCCTTACGAAAACGAACTCACAGCATTCGTCGAGCTCAAGCATGGCTGCGCTTATCCTGACGCAAATCGGCATCTGCCGATCATCCTCAATTCCGGACGACGTGTCGTACCTTGGGGTGTTCCCGCAAGTTGATTGTACCCGCAAGGGAGATTGGTAACCACAGCCGCCACTTGCTCTGACCTCAAACTTGCAGAAAAAAAAGCAACCGTCATATTTTTGTGTTGATATCCGGAGCGATACCGCATCCTACCTCGGCAAAAATAACAAAGGCGTGACAGTCTAAATTGCGGCAATTTCGGACTATACGGTCATTTTTTGGGGGTTAGGCAGGTCAAGCTTCCGGACAAACGCTCGCCGTCAGCAGCGGCAGCTGAGAGCTTGCCGCAACAGCGCAGGCTGAGAGCTTACCGCAGCAGCGCAGGCTGAGAGCTCACCACAGCAGCGCAGGCTGAGAGCTCACCGCCATTTGATCATGCTGCCTGGCTGACTGTGTCTGTTGCTCGTTTAATAGGAGCTGACAGGTCGAGTTCGACGATGCCGTTGGGCTCTTTGGCATAGACTGTTCTTCTCATTCCTCTGCGAACAGCCTGCCGCGGTTCGCCCCGGTGGTGGGCGAAGAAATGCTGCAAGCCCTTGTAAGTGCCTCCTTCAGGTGGCGTAGTGAACATGTGGAGGCCTCTTTGTTTGAGTACGAAAGGGTCATTGCGCAGAAGGGTGCCTGACCAGTATGCGCTCAAAAATCCCTCGTCGTGCCTGCCCGCGCCGCGGTCCCAGAAAAAGTCGATGTCGTTCGGGTGTGCTTTCCTGGTGACAAAGCTGCCCCCCACATGCACCTCTTTGACGCCGCCCTGGCGAAGGATTTCGAGCACGCTGCCAAATTCGTCCAGGAGATGGCGCCTGTGCGGTCCGTTGCCGAATTCCTGCGCGAAATCGTCGAACTTCATTCTATAGACTCCGGGCACGAGATGACCGCTCTCCAGATATTCAGGGCTGTGCTTGATGGGCAGTGCATCAACGTACTTCGTGTAATACTGCTCGTTAGCTGAAAGAGGTTCTGCTGCTTGTGGATGCAGGGAAGCCTCGGCGCTTGTTGTCTGTTGCTCACTTGTGGATGCGGCACGCTTGAGCATTTCCTGGCCGCTGTCTGCAATTTTGTGACTCATTTCAGTGCCTTCATGCTGCACAGAGAAGCTTGCATTCGTATTGCGCATTCCGCCATTGATGCGAAGCCGGCCGGACAATCCCCGGCTTCCTTCTATTGCATGGCTAAAGAAAGCTGAGCTCCTGCCCCGAGTGGCAAGCATGACAAGCGCTCCTCCAAGGACAGCACCGATGGCGGCAGTGGTGCCATTACTCACGTTAGTGTCACTGTCACTTTCGCCTGGCCGGATTGGCCGCCAGGTGTCAGCGATCGCCTGGCTCACCAGGGCTTTAGTGCCGGTGCCCGGCGCGAATTCGTCCACCGTTATGGGAGAGAAGTGTTCCATTGAAATGAATCGCATTACAGAGGGTCCAAGCATGATGGCAGCAATTCGGAACGCTGTCAGCAGGGAAAATACGTAATCCTTCCCGCCCAAACGCGTGGTAACACGAAAATTGCCTCTCCGCCCGTAATACGAGAGGATATAGTAAAACGCGCGACAAAGGAAAATGACACCAGATGTAGTATCACGTGTAAAACGAAGCATAAGCCTGCCGGATATCGGCAGATATCCGCAAGGAAACCTTGCCGAAAAGAGGTAGTCCAGTGTGTAATTGCGTTGCAAATCCAATTTCAACTGGACTGAAGAATGATCATACCGATTCTTGGTG
>DATNRC010000261.1:0-3617 GCA_036703705.1 Candidatus Obscuribacterales bacterium | reverse complement strand
CCAAGGCTCATTCCCGACGAAGCTCACTCTCGCCGAATCGCAAGCGTTCAACCAAGCTTGTGCTCGACGAATCTCGTTCCCGACGTAAACTCAAGCTTTCCCGACGAAGCCAAGGCTCGTTCCCGACGCATGTCGAGCGTTCCCGACCCGAACCCCGACTCGTTCCGCCGTAAGCTCGTGCTGTTGGTACCATGTATTGCATATGACACTTCGTTTTTTCCGAAGAGTTCTGGGAGCCCTATCCATAGCCCTCGCCCTCGTTTTGGCTTGCGCGCAAATCTCGCTTGCGCAGCTTTTTGTGGGTGGTTATGAAGGGCTTGAATTCTTTGGCTCTTCGCAGATGACTCGAGCCGAGATGGAAAGAATTCTCCGCTTGAAACCGGGGGCGTCTTATAAGAGTGTTTCCCTTGCCGTTGAGAAGCTGAAAAAGCAGCTTGAGCTTAGACATTTGGAAGGCAATGTTCAGCTCGTGTCGGGTGACGGGGGCGAAATCTACATTTCTGCGGACATCATCTCTCAAGACAATGAAATGCCGACGCGCGCCCTGAGACCGCCTCAACATGTGGACTACCGCAGTGAAAAACCGGCAATGCTTCTTGAGAAATTGCATGAGCGCATCGCCTTTCTTGAATCTCAGGGTCGGCCGCTGTCCGAACAAATCAAGGACGGCATCAGATATTACTCGGACGAGCCATGCAATCAGATTGTGAAGGAACTGATCGAATTCGCGCCTGACATGAGGCTTGAGCTTCTCTCGCTCATCGACCACGATCCAAATGCAATCCGGCGCCGCACTGCTGTTGAGCTTCTCAACTGGGCTGGAGAAGTGCCTGATACTACATTGCGTCTGCTGCCGGCATTGGATGACAGTGACGTAGGAGTGCGCGGCATGGTGGCACGCTACATCTTTCCGCGCCTGTCCTATCTGCCCGAGGATTTTCCGCTGCCGCATCTCGTCCAGGCTTGTTCGCGACTCCTAAGGCGTCCCTCTCACCAGGATCGCTCGAAAGCCGTGTATATGCTTCTGGCATTGTCAAGGAAGAAGCCGGAGTGCCTGGACCAGATTCGCCAGGAGGACGGCGCAGTGATAAAAGAGCTTTATCAGAAAACGATAATTCCGTCCTTGCGCGGCGGCTGCAAGCAGTTGTTGAAGGCATTTAGCGTTCAAGAGGCGAAACGAAAGGAAGGGCGGGAAGATTTTCCATTTTTGCCCCCTTAATGTTTAGAACAGGACGGCTGGGGTATTTACCTTATAGCTGGTGGGAGTGGCTTGCAGCCTCGCTTTAGACCAATATGTCATGAGGGCGCCTCCCACCGGCGCTTTTTTATTGGGCGAATCGGACAGGCGTTTATTGACGACGCGGGAAACGTTTAGTGACGACGCGGGAAACGTTTAGTGACGACGCGGCGAGAAACGTTTAGTGACGACGCGGCGGGAAACGCTTATTGACGACGCGGCGGGAAATTACGTGATGCGACCGCGGCCGTCGTAGAGAAGACGTTCGACAGCTGGGTCATGGGCAACAGGGAGGGACGATTACGTGATGCGACCGCGGCCGTCGTAGAGAAGACGTTCGACAGGTTTGTCATTTATAAGATGAGATTCGACTATCTCTTTGCAATCCTCTGGCGTCACATGCGCGTACCAAGTTGCTTCCGGATAGACGACAATCATCGGCCCGTTGCCGCACTGATCGAAGCACCCAGCTTTATTGATGCGGATTTGTTTTTTCAAGCCGCGCTCAACAATCTCTTTTCGGAGCGCATCGCAAACCTCGATGCCTCCCTGTCCTGGGCAGGTTTTGCCGCTGACGCAAACAAATACGTGTTTTTTGAATACTTCCATATTCCACCTTCTGACCACTGATATTGAAGCAGATTGCACGCCTGGTCATTGCTCAAACGTTACTTGTAATACTTGTAATGCGAGGATAGCGGACGATGCGCTGAGCGGACCTCTTTATGCGCCGTGGGGCATCGTTGATTGCGGAGCTCGAACTTCTCGCCCATTTGAGGTTCCCACCCAACTCGATCAAATGGGAGGTTTATAGCCCATCTCGGCTAGTCTTTCACCAGCCGGAATAGTGAGACCTCAATGCATTGCTTGCACGACAAAGAGCTTGTTGCGCAGCGCTTGCAGTTTTTTCTTGTTACAAACGCTTACAGCATCAGTGAGATGAGCCCGACAATGTTGACGACAAGCTCGGTTGTTTGCAACAATGACCGATCGCACTTTGCGACTAGACCGCAGACAATAGGCGCTGAGCTTTTCGTAAGCGACGCTTAATGATTCTCCGAATCGCCTATCGAGGTCACAAAATTCGACATTGTCGACGGGGAAGAATACTTCCTTGTTTGTGATCCCGGCGGTTTAGGCCCTGGGATTTTTTGCATTCCCGGGAGGCGAAGGGCGATGAAAGTGTTCCCTCAGGGGAATCTATAGAGGAGGCGCTAATGGCCACCAAGGCACGTAAGCAGGAGATAGTCTCGGAGCTCCAAGAGTTCTTCAAAGACGGTAAGGTCGCAATCGTCGCCGATCTCAACGGTTTGACGGTTGCCGAAATTACTCAACTCCGCAGAAAGCTGGACAAGGACAAAGCCAAATGCCGCGTCGCCAAGAACACTCTCGTCAAGATCGCAAGCGAAACGGGCGAGTTCAAGGCGCTGGAGCAGATGGCGAAAGGTCCGAGCGCGATCATCATTGGTTATGACGATCCCGCCCAGCCCGCCAAAACAACGCTCGATTTCATCAAAAACCTCAAGAAAGGCACCGTGAAAGGTGGAGTTCTGGAAGGCAAGGCCATCTCAGCCGATGAGGTAAAGGGACTTGCCGAGCTGCCCAGCAAGGAGCAATTGCTCGCCTGCATCATGGGCGGATTGGATTCGGGCGCAAGAGGAATCGCAGGCATTCTCGAAGCAGTCATTCGAGACATTGCGGTTTTGGCTGAGGAAGTTGCCAAGAAGAATGAGGCTGCCTGATTTTTATTGGGCGCAGAGCTTCGACTGATTGAGTAATTGAGTGATTGGTTGATTCATTGATTGATTGATTGATTGAAAAATCCGCAACGGTTAAGGCTTGCCGCGACCAGCGGTTTAAAGAAGGAGTAATCAAATGGCTACGAAACTTTCAGTGGATGATTTGCTTGAGCAGATTGGTTCTTTGACCCTTCTGGAAGCGGCAGACCTGAAGAAAAAAATGGAAGAGAAATTCGGCGTAACCGCTGCTGCGCCAGTCGGCATGCCGATGATGATGGCAGGCGCCGCCGGCGCTCCGGCTGCTGCCGCTGAAGAGAAGACCGATTTCGACGTCATTCTCTCCTCGGTTGGCGATAAGAAGATTGAAGTGCTGAAGATCGTGCGCGAGCTGACAGGACTCGGTCTCAAGGAAGCCAAAGATCTCGTCGACGCTGCTCCGAAGCCTTTGAAGGAAAAGGTGAAGAAGGAAGAAGCCGACCAGATGAAGCAAAAATTGGAAGCCGCCGGCGCCAAAGTGGAGATCAAGTAGACTTATCATGCGCTAATCTGTGAGTAGGGTTCTTTCCCTTTCCATGGACGTCGCAAAAATCTACCCAATATCTACGGCTGCGCACACAACGGATTGTCAGTAATGGCTGATG
>DATNRC010000260.1:0-7429 GCA_036703705.1 Candidatus Obscuribacterales bacterium | reverse complement strand
AGCCAGGAGCTGCTCATCGGTGCAGCTTGCTGAGGATAGCTGGCAGGTGTTTGATAATCGGGTGTTTGCTGCGTCACGACCTGGCTCCACTGATGCTCAGGAGCATTCTCATCGCTTGGATACGATGAGTAGCTGGCAACGGCGGGCTGTTCGGAGCGAGAGCGCGGTATCATCGGATTGTATGAGAGCCTCTCAGTCAAAGGAATTCTCAAGTTTGCTATGACTTGCATTCGACCATTTGGCAATTGCGGTCCGTAAAAGGTGTGCTGCGTGCGGCCGATGAGAAATCGTTCGGAAGTTAGTCCATGTTCGGTGCGAATCACGCCTTCGAAAAGGTCGCCGGAGATGCGATAAGAGCCGTCCGGATTTTGATAGATGACGTTGCCGCGCATAAGGACACCGTCCCTGATATCAGCCGGAACGGGACACCACTGCAGCCACTGTGCTTTCAAATTGCCCACCAACACTTCCACATGTTGCTTACCGAAGAGCCATGGACCGGAGTATGCTTTGGTGGCAGCATTCAGATCGTAATAGTGCCTGCCTGTACTGGCATCTGACCGCAAGAAAGTGTCGGTCGACGGGGCATATTCCGCCTGCTGTTGCCTTGGCAGATCCGCATATGCATCGTCTTTGACTTCGCCTGTCAGTTGCATGCGTGAATTGATTCCTCAGAATTTCATGTGCTCATTGCGCTCCGGCGAATACACGTGCAGATACTTCTTTGCGATGGCATCGCCTTCGCTGTCACGCTTCAACTCATGAAGAAGACTGGCATAAGCTCGCGGGAGCTCATAGAGTTTTCGCTTCTCATGTCTTGAAAGGAGCTCGTAACTGTTGAGGGCATTTTTGAAATGCGCTTCTGCTTTTTCCTTTTGACCGTGCCGCCGGTAAAAATGCGCTATGTCAACTTCGCATTCAGTGAGGCGGAGATGGTGCGGTTGCTTGGCAGATTTGATGTTAGAGAGCGTTTTCAGATAAAGCTCTTCCGCCTCATCGTTTTTGCCGGATTCGTCGAGTGCAGTGGCGAGACTGAGCTTGTGGACGATAGCCTCAGGATGTTCCATGCCTGTGGTCTCTTCCTTCAGGCGCAGAGCTTCTTTGTAATGTTCTGCTGCTTTGGCAGGGTCTTTCAATTTTGCATGGCAGAGCCCGAGGTAATGCAAAGCATTGGCTTGACCGCTGCGATCATTCAGGGCCTGATACGCTTTCTCTGCCTGTTTCAGATGCTGAATCGCCTCTTCAAAGTGACTGCATTTGAAATTGAGCGCGCCCAAATTGAAGAGATCTCGCGCCACTTCCGGGTGTCCGGAGCCCAAAGCATCGGTGTCGATTTGGAGCGCTTCGGAATAGAGCTTCGCTGCTTCCGGATAGCGGTACATTTCGCTGTACAAATTGGCAAGATTGGTCAGCGTGATTGCGGTAGACGGAGATTTAGGTTCCGTCTTTTTCTTGGCTGCAACACATTGCCGATACAAATTCAGTGCTTCTTTGTCTTCGCCGAGCTTGTGTTTGACAAGGGCAAGATTTCCCATTGTTTCAAGAGTTAAAAGATTATCTTTGCCAAGAGATTTCTCTCGGATTTGCAGTGCGCGTGAGAGGGCTGCCTGAGCTTCCTGATAGCGATGTTGTCTCAAGAAGAGGTGCGTCATCTGATTGAGCACAGTAGCCACATCCGGTCCTTGCTGAGATTTCTTCTCCGCGGCTCCCAAGGCGGCGCGCCATAATTCTTCTGATTCGTTGAGCCGCCCTTCGACAAATGCTTTCTCAGCTTTCTCTTCAAAGGATTTCCATGCTTCATCCAGCGGCAAAGCGGGAGCAAACGTGGACAGCAACGCTGCCCATGCAAGCGCAATTGGTAAGGACAGTATCGAACGATGTTTTTCGGCCAAGAGAAATCGTGCTCCTGTTCCGCCAACACAGTAATTATAGTGTGATTGAGCAAAGTGGGCGCAGCGAAACAGAGGACGGTATTGCAATTATCGAGTTGCGGAGAGGAAAATCGATTTGTTTAACGCAGCCTGTAAAGGTCTCGCGAGATGAAAATGTCTTTTCCGTCTTCATTGCGAAAAACCTCGACGAGCAACTGGTTTCCTGCGCGGCGCAATTCGAATCTTTTCAAGACATTTTGAGCGGACACGTTTGTTTTAGCGGTTGCTTTGCCTTTAAGCGCTATCCGAATCTCAGATGGCTCGTATGTCACTGTGAGCTGAATCGGCTTATCGCTCGTGTTTTTGAAACGCAAATCTGCCTGACCGTACCAGACGGTCGCATCGAGGCCGGGCGGGATAGTTCTCACTGTTCGCAGATGAGGGATGCGTTCGATAATTTGTTGACGCGTCTCAAGGGCAAGCTGATAAATGCATGATGAGAGAAGACATACGCCGCCACCCAATGTCGGCGGGCTTTCAGAACCGAGATAAGATGGCGCAGGCCAATAGCCGCGGTTGCCTGATCTTGGACCAACGACGCCATTGAATGAGAAGGTTTCACCGGGACGAATCACATAGCCATCGAGCCGAGCGGCCGCAATTTGCAGATTGTTCTTTTGTGCTCGGGAAAGCGGCCTGAGGCTCACCGTTTTCTGCGCCAGAACATCAGTGAATGGCTCTGAAAGCACGGATCCTGCAAACATCAAAGAGGTAAGCAGGAGAGCCAAAAACGATGAGACCAGTGTTCTTGATTTGGAGAATCTGCGCAGTGCATAAGCGATGGACTGCCACAACGATTGGCGCGTGGCGGATTGTTGCATGCCCGTCTGGCAGTGAGTTTTGCTTTCCGATTTTCGTTCCCCGTCGCAGACGAGCCGATAAGAGCGAGCTCTCTTACTGGATTCGTCCGCCAAGTGTTGAGGATATCGATGATAACCTCGAATATGCTCGTTGCTCACCTTGCGCTTGCTGCTGCTTGGCGCATGCAAGAAGTCGCATTGCCGGCGGCGCAGTCTCAATACAGCCTTGAGCGCTCCGTATTTCAGGGCTCCTTTTGATGCGTGAGCGTTGATGGATGTTTTTACCATAATCCAAACCCCGCTACTCGATCACGCGTAAGGAATCAAGTGCCGAATATCCTCGGACATTCTTGGTGTACATCCCTTCCAGGGACACAGGGTTAATCTGAATAGTTCCCGGAAGCTCCATTCGCAACAGAGTGTGAAACTCTGACTTGCCTTGAGGTAAATTCGTGCCAAAGAAGACTATTTTGTCATCCAGCACGTCCTGATGTGTCCACCACGGAGTGCCCCAATCGCCCTCGATGACGGTGCCGCCCGTTTCACTCTCGAGCGAGCTTTCGCGATTGTCTTCCACCACTTCTGCGCCGCTGGGCAGAGGCGTATCCACGATTATATAGGGCATGGTGGCCGGTGAGTCAACCAGCACTTTCATGAGAAGAGTCTCGCCGGCTTTGATTTTTCCATCGGTGAGCGGCTTCGTGCGGTAGTGAATCGTGCCATCACTACTGGTGCTCGATTCGAGGCGGAAAAACTTTCTCGTCAAGCGCAAGCCGGGAGGCGAAGCTTTCTCTGCCGTCAGATCACCCGGCGCGAGCTTTCTGAAATAGGTGACAAGAGAATTGTAATAGAGCCGTCCGGAGCCTGTTTTGGCGATAGTCACCTGCTTTGGAGTTCTGGTGAGGGGAATGGCGATGCGCTTTTCTGCTGCGTAGCGAGTTTGAGGCGTAAATGCAAGCTCGCTGAGGAGCTGATCTTTAAGCATCACCTTGGCGGAGAAGCTGGAGCCGCTCTGTCCCCTGGCAATAAGATCATCCTGAAGCAAGGCCATGAAGACTTCAGCCGTGGTTTTGGTATTCTCCCAGCCGTCTTTTCCCCGCTGAATCATGAGCCATTGTTTTATCGATTCGATGCGCTGAGCATTTTCCGGCTCCATGGCCAGCACTGCCCGCAGTGCCAGCGCTGTGCTTTCCACGCCCGTGAAACGATAAGTGTAATCGCTGTCGGTCGATCTGTCGCTCAAGCGTTTGAGCATGGCGATTGTGTGATCCCAATCCATGAAACTTTCAGATTTATTGGCCAGCTGCAGCAATTGGTCGTAATATCTCTGAGCGCTTGCGCGATCACCGGCATTATTGAAGGCGAGGGTCAAATAAGCGAGCGCTTCCGGCGTCAGGGCTCTCTCGTTTTGCACGAACCATCTGGCTATCTTCGCGTCCGGCTTTTCTTTCCAAAGGCTCAGTGCGTAGAGCGCCCTTGCCAGATCGGTCTTATATTCGCGGTAGTTGTATGGTTCTTTCAAGACAAGCGGATCGCTTAGTTGCTCGTGAAGCTCCTTCACTCCGTTGCGCAGCCACCTGCGGCCGCTCGTGCTTAACTCAGGATCCGGCTTGAATCCGCAATCTCTCAGAAGATAGAGGCCTTCGAGGACGTAAGAAGTCAGGTAAGGATTGCTCGCGTCATCCACCCACCAACCCCAGCCGCCGTCAGAGTGGTGATGCTCGATGAGTTTCTCCATTCCTTTCGCATACACGTCTGCGAACTTTTTCCTGTCGGCAGCGGAAATCGGTTGCCCGAGTTTCTTATGCAATTGCATCGCCACTATGGAAGGCATGAGTTTACTCATCGTCTGCTCTGTGCATCCATACGGATAATCGATGAGCGAGGCGAAATTGCCAATCACAGGTCCCAGTGAAGAAGACGCGATGCTGAGAGAATAGCGTGCCGTTCCTTCTACCGCGTCAGCGCTCAAGCCGATCGGAATTGATACTTGATCGTCGTCTGCCGTTATGACGCCTGCTTTTGCTGAGAAGGCCGGAATGCCGAGAGGGCGAACGGGCAATTTCTTTTCCATCCAGTCACCGGCTGTCTGCCCGATCGCTTTCACCTGGATGACAGCTTCTCCTGGAGAAACAGCGCTTACGGGCCATGAGTATCGCCCTGCTTTTTCAGGCGCAAGCTGCATATTTGTGGTCAAGCTTCGTTGCGTTTTGAGATGTGATGAAATCGAAAGCATGACCTTTATGTTTTGCTGTCGCTCGGAATAATTGTGGACGACTGCCGTGACCAATCCTTCATCGCCCTGACTGAAGAATCTCGGCAAGGCAATGCGAACGATGACGTCTTGACTGGATATCACTTTGTTGATGGCGGAGCCCACGTCTGTCGCGCTGTTGATACCGCGTACAGTGGCGCGCCAGGTGGTCAAATTGTCGGGCAATTTTACGTGCGCAGTGGCCATGCCGTCCTTGTCTGTTATCAGCTCGGGAATCCATGCAGCGGTGTCGCGGAAATCCTTGCGCAATTCGGGCTCGACCTTATCGGGACCACCCGAGTACTGCTCCGGGAAGGAGCAGACTGTGACAACCCAATTGTCGCGTTTGCGGTAGAAGAATTTTCCAATATCCTGTACAAACTCCGGGCGCACGGAATAAATGCTCTCGTCGACCACACCAAGAGACAGCTCCGTATTTGGTGCCGGACGCCCATCTCTGTATGTTGCCTTGACCGTATATTTAACTGTTTCTCCTGGCTTGTACTTTTTCTTGTCGGTGTCTATGGAGAATTTCAGGAAGTGGCTTTCCGGTGAAACCTTGATCATTTTCTCCTGCGAGTAAAACTGATGTTGTTGCGTAACAAGCGCGACGGACACATATACATTAGGTGCATATGACTCTTCGATTTTGACCTCGATGAGCTGCGCTGTGGCTTTTATTGGCACCACCCTGTAGCTGTAGATAGTCGGCCCTTCAATTGAGACAATGGCCTCGGCACCCTCATTTCCCTGAAGAGGCGCGCTTACCATGAGTTTGGCAGTTTCGCCGGGCTGGTAGGCGGATTTGTCCAGTTTGATATTGAGAGGCTCTTGCTGAGCATCGCTTCCTTCTCTGATGTATGGATAATTCGGGCTGGCGATCCACACGCTGTTTTGATCGTAGACGATATTGCCGAGCGAATCCTTGGCTCTTGCGGTTATGAAAAACGAATCGGTAGGCCATTGATCGGCGACGTGAATGACAGCCGACGTTTTCCCATCCTTCGACGTGACGACAGGAATTTCGGCCACGACTTCCTCGGGCTTGTACTCATGCTTGATTCGATCCCATGGAAAACGGCTTACTTTGAGGGTTACTGCCTGGTCGGGCATAGGTTTTCCATCGTAGTCGATGGCATTGACATCAACAGTAATGCTGTCACCGACTTTTGCAACATAAGATCGCGGCGTGACGAAGAGCGCAAAGGCGCCTGCAGTTACGGGAACACGTGTGCTGCTGACTACCGATAGGCGGCTTATGTCAGTTACTTCCGCTTCTATCTTGTATTGTTTGTCCTGGAAGTCATAGGAGTATGGCCGCGACTCGCTCATTTGAGGCTTTTTCGTGTCGAATTCGATTTCTGCCTCGCCATTCTCGTCGGTCTCGGCGAAGCCTTCGGTCAGGTAGTCACCACCGTAATCGTAGTAGTAGCCCTGCTCCTCATCTCCTTCCCAGTCGTCGAAATAAGCCATGTAATCGGGGCGTGACATCAATCTGTAGCGCGTGTCCCAATCGGAGGACGCGTACACGGAATACTTCACTCGAGCATTTGCCACCGCGCCACCGAAGAAGTAGCTGGCTTTGATGGTTGCTCTCACTTTCGACCCGGCTATGTACCGCTTGTTGATCGTCTTCACTTCGACCTGATACTCGGGTTTGCGGTATTGCGCCACTTCAAAAGTCTGATAAGAAGTGGAATTGTCGGGGTAGGTAATGACGACCTGATAAGCTCCCGTCTTTCCATTTTCAGGTATCGATATTACGCCGTGGAATGTTCCATGATCCGAAGTGCGCAAATTGCCGCTCCAAAGCTTGTGATTGTCCGGATCGTCGACGGCAACCTTAATGAGCATATTTTTGCCGGGATTCTTGAGACCGTTCGGCTCCTGCAAACGGCACAATCCTTTGTAATAGACGGTCTGTCCGAGCCGGTACACGGGGCGGTCGGTATAAAAGTACGTTTGAATTCTGTCGGCAGTGCTGCGCCAGTAGCTTATCGATCCGTATGCGCGCTGCTCGCCAATGGAACCAAGGGCAATCGAAGTGTAATTTGTGAGGGCACTCAACTGCTTCGACATGTTAATGGTGGCAAATCCGTCGTCACCGGTCAAAACAGTGGGCAGTCCCGCTCTGGGCACCAGTGAAAGCGTGTCGGCCATGTTGATCGACACGCCTCTTACGGGCTTGAGCGTATTGAGATCGATCGCCCGCACCACCATCTTATCCGGAGCTTGTTTGACGATAAGGCCGAGATCGCTTACGCTGAACCATGACATGGAGCGCGCTACTTTGGGGCTGTTCACTGAATTGACTTCGGCCAGGACGACGTAATCTCCGGCAGGAAGCTCGTCCAGTTCGAAATCGGCGCGCGCATATTCCGTATCATCGCCCTGCACATTTCTTTCCAGAGTTGCGATTGGTCTTTGCCGGGGAAACGGATTGG
>DATNRC010000259.1:0-14490 GCA_036703705.1 Candidatus Obscuribacterales bacterium | reverse complement strand
GAAAACGTGCCTCTGAATTTGACCGGCAACCCGCCTGTAATCATGCTCCTTGGCTTGCAGGGCTCGGGGAAAACCACAGCCTGCGGGAAACTGGCGCTCAGATTCAAGAACGAAGGCAAGAAACCGCTCATGGTGGCATGCGACATTCAACGTCCAGCCGCAATCGAGCAGCTGGAGACTCTCGGCAAGCAGATCGATGTTCCCGTCTACACCAACAAAGCAACACAAGACGTACACGAAATTGCCGACGCCTCAATTGAAGAAGCAAGGAAAAACGGCTATTCGCCGGTGATTATCGACACGGCCGGGCGCTTGCAGATCGACACTGACTTAATGGCCGAGATCATGATTCTCGATCGGGCATTCGAGCCCTCAGAAAAGCTTCTCGTCATCGATTCCATGACCGGACAAGAAGCAGTCAATGTAGCCGATACTTTCAATACTCAGTTGGACGTAACCGGCATCGTGCTCACCAAGGTCGACGGGGACGCACGCGGCGGAGCCGCCCTTTCCGTGCGGGAGGCAGTTGGCAAACCGGTGAAATTCATAAGCACCGGAGAAAAGCTGGACGCCCTGGATGCCTTTTATCCGGACCGCATGGCAAGCCGCATTCTGGGCATGGGCGATGTGCTCACTCTAGTCGAGAAGGCGCAGCAGTCTATCGATGAGAGAGAAGCAGAAAAGGTCGCCAAGCAGATGCTCCAGGGCGACTTTACTCTCGAGATGTTTGTCAGCTCCCAGAAGATGATGAAACGCATGGGCTCGATGGGCGACCTCATGAAAATGATGGGCGTCGGCGGCATGCTCGGCTTGTCGTCCGAACAACAAGACTTGATTGCCACTCACGGCGAAAAAATGCTCACTCTGTATGAGACAGCGATTAACTCCATGACTGTCGAGGAACGACGCAAGCCCGAGCTCATTGACATGAGCCGCCGGCGCCGTATTGCGCGGGGCTCAGGATTGAAAGAGGCGGAAGTCGGTCAAATGTTAAATGAGTTTGAACAGATGCGCGCAATGTTTCAGCAGTTTCGCAGGATGATGGGAGGTTTTGGCGGCGGCATGTTTGGCGGCGGAGGCGGCGGTTTGCCGGACCTTTTCGGCGGCCGGGGCATGCCCAACCTTTCACCCGGCCAAATGCCAACCGGCATGCCAGGCGGCATTCCGCGTCGGACGCCGCTGCCTCCTCCCAAAGGCTATCCTTTCGGAGGCGCCGGAACTGGTTATTACAAGAAGAAAAAGAAGCGCCATTAAGATGCATGTGAGCTCATTTAAGTCTCGCAAACATCGGCCTGCTACCTTTTTGGCTTTGTGACGGACCTGCTAGAATATCCATTTGCGTTCAATATCGAGATTACGAGGAAGTCCAAGTGGTAAAAATCAGGCTTAAACGCGTTGGAGCCAAAAAAGCGCCGCACTACCGTATCGTCGCTGTGGACAGCCGTTCGCGTCGCGATGGCATGCCCATTGAGGAGCTCGGATACTACAATCCGCGATCCAAGGATTTGAAACTGAATAAAGAAGCGGTAGAAAAATGGATGAAAAACGGCGCCCAACCAAGCGATACAGTGGCAAACCTTTTAAGAAAGGCGGCCGGCGCCCAGGCTTCGGCGTAGGCAGAGGCGGCCCGCCCAGTACTTCAACCGCGGCGGAAGACCTCGCGGAGTACATTTTGAGGGTTCTGGCAAAGGACCCTGATGCTTTGCAGTTTGAACGCAAGATGCTCAATCCGAGACGGTGCCGCTTGGGCGTGAAGTGCGATCCAGCCATCACCGGAAGATTGATTGGCAAAGACGGCAAGACAATCACCGCATTAAGATCCCTTGTCAGAGCTGCCGCTAGTCGCTATGGTAAACGAGTGGACATCGAAGTCTCGTAGCTCAATTCAAATCAGTGAGCGAAACCGCCCATCCTCAAGACAAAGACCAAGACAAAGAACTGCTTAAAATCCTTGTCGAACGCAAGATAATAAGCGAGTATCAGGCCCAGGTTGCGTCCTCAGATCATGAAGCGATGGGCATTTCTGTTGCTGATGCCCTTATGGCTCACGGATGGATCAAAGAAGAAAGCCTGAAGGAAGTTGCGCCCTGGCTGCATGCTGTCGATGAAAGCAAGCCCGCTGCCGGGGAAGACGCCACATACAACGAGAATTTGAAAAGATACCGGCAGATTATGTCAGATGTGTTGGGGGAAAACTCCTGAGCCGTGTTAGCTCAATCCTCGCCGGCCGGAAATTTCAGGAAAATCTCGCTTTTTCTGACAAAAATCCGAAAAGCCTGACCCAGCCCGGATTTGCGTTGTTTTTGTCAGAAATTCAGCAGTTTTTCTGATTCGTCACCATCCTGGAAACGGGATGGTCGAAGCAGCATCAAATTCAAGAACTGCCCTCCGAGCCGGCGAGCTCCTTGCGCAAATAGCGAATCTTATTGCGCACATAGATGCTGTAGGCAAGATTGACCTTAAGTCCCATCGCCCCATCAAGAAAGCCAAGTCGCAGAAAGTATCTCAAAAAGAACGTCCAGGCAGGATGAAGGTACTCATTGAGAGCATTTGCTCTCCAGCTGTGGGAGCCGTCTTGCCTGTACTCCATTGCTGACAGGCGAGCATATTTTTCCATGGCAGCGCTGAATTCTTCGAGATTCTTGTAAGCGAAGTGATTCATTGGATTGATCAGCCTTCCCACCTTGCCCTCAACGAATATGCGCTCGTGAACCATGCGCTCTTTGAACCTGCCTTTGCCTTTCTGGAAAAGCCTGAGCTGCGCATCGGGAAAGAAGCCTCCGTGTCTCAATGCTCGATCACCCACATAAAGAACGCGCGGGATCAAGTAGCCGTCGCATTCATGAGCAGCACTGCTTTTCAGCAAGGCATCGATTTCTCTTACCGCCTCGGGAGTCAATATCTCATCAGCATCGAGACTGAGGATCCAGTCACCGCATGCAAGATCGATAGCATGATTCTTCTGCGCCGCATATCCCAGCCAATCCTGATGCGAAACGCGGGCACCCAAACTCCTGGCAATCTCTGGCGTTGCATCCGTTGAACCCGAGTCGACCACGATCATTTCATCGGCGATGTCTTTCACTGCCGCAAGGACAGAACCAATAGTTCTCTCCTCATCCTTCGCCACAATGACAACAGAAAGTCTAGGCATTCTCCTATCTGCGCACGAATTTGATGATGTTGTTTTGGTTGTCCACTTCAAATTGCCAACCCTGATAGAAGCTTTGACCTAACAATGGATAATCCATGCTGGCATTATTGACCACGACAATTTCGAAATCGTTCCGTTCTATAGGACCGCAACGCATGGAGCGGATGGGAAAACGTTTGGACGCGGTTCTGCCGCCGGCGCCCATCTCAACACCGTCTACTGCATCTTCAGGAATAGTGATGTTCAATTCGCGAGCCTGGTCTCTTGTGAAACAACAGCTGCTGGCCCCAGTGTCGAAGAACATCTGCGTCTTGCGACCATTAACCTCGGCCTTGACGAGCATATTATTGCCCAGGCGGGTAAAAGGCACTGTGTAGCGATCTTGAGCGACCCGTTGCGTGCTACCGCCGCCGGTACCACGCTTCACAAAGCGCAGTAAATTAGCCGGGGCATCGACCATGTATTGAAACTCGCGGAAGAAATTTTGTCCCAGAAGAGGATACATGCCAAATTCGTCATGCACAAGAACGGGAAAGTTGTTGCGCTCGATTCCGCCAATCTTTATATTCACCGTGCACTCCCTAACCCTGACCGGCTGGTTCGAGCCCAGGGCTTTAGTCTCATGGACGGGAGCGTTGTCCGGAATGCGCACTCCAATTTGATCCAGATGCTGCTTGCCGAAGACGGTGTTCGTAGCACCCGTGTCGAAGAGGAAAGTCATACCGCGATTATTCACGAAACCTGGTACGAGAATTTGGTTGGGGTTAGCTTCATCCCCTCCTTTCTGATACCTCACGCTCGTCGATTCAGGCAGGTTGTCGGATGAGCTCCCGTAATCAGGCAAATGCGAACCGCCGCCTTGAGAGTATCCTTGCGTCGTGTTCGCACCTGCGCCTGGTGAGGAAGTGCGGCGCGGTTCCAGTTGAGAGAGAGCCAGGCGTGCGTTTTGGGCGGCAGGAGTGGACGGAAACTGAGCGACAAGCTGTTTGTAAGCTGCTCTTGCGCTGCCAAAGTCACCGAGATACTGGTAGGTCAGCCCCGTGTAATAAAGGGCGTTGTAATCGCTTGGATTTTCTTTCAACCTGTATTTGAAAGAGGCGAGGGCGAATCTGAAGCGCTGCTCTTTAAAATACTTGACGCCGTCAGAGAAGGCATCGGCGCGAGCATCATTGGCAGTAGCGGCATTTGTCACGCAAGCGAGGAAGGCAGCGCTTATAACAACTTCGAACTTTCGCCGCGCTGTCACAGGCCTCATAACTTACCTCCAGTCTCAAGGCTGAACTCGCTATATATATGTCCGCGAAAAGTGCGCTCTAAACCTTAAGTTCATCAGCAATACGCACTTTCTGCATTTCTGAAGTGCCCTGGCAAATCTCCATCAATTTTGCGTCGCGATAAAAGCGCTCGAGAGGAGAATCCTCGCTTATACCTCGCGTGCCGAGAACCTGCATCGCCTCGCCCGAATGAAGGCGAGCCACGCGCGATGAGAACAGCTTGCACATGGATGCAAATTGTCCAAATTGATCCGGAGATTCATCGATGCTCAAGGCAGCTCTGTAAGTCAGGAGCCTCGCCGCCTGAGACTCTGTGCTCAAATCAGCCAGCTTCCACTGCACGCCCTGGAATTGCCCGATCGTTGTCCCGAATTGCTCGCGACTTCGGGCATGGTTTACAGCCAGGTCCAGAGCTGCCTGAGCCAGCCCTACCGCCGCCGCCGACAAAATGACTTTGCCTACGTCAAGAGCAAAGGTAATCTGCTCGCATCCATCGCCGGCAAGGCGGGCATTTTGAGGCACTGGATGTTTTGACAAAATTACATTGTCAGTGAACGCAGAGCGCAAGCCCAGTTTTTGCGGGCCGGGCTCGACCTTGACTGTGTGGGCTTCGGAGCTGTCCACAAGCCACAGGGCAATATTTTCCTTGTGACCATCTTTGACCTCGCGTGCAGCCACAATCATCAGCGAGGCTATGCGGCCATTAACGACCCAGGTTTTTCTGCCATCGATAAGCGCACCGTCAACCGTGAGCACAGCCGTCGTCTCAAGCGCTTCATAATCGCTCCCCGCTTTTTCCTCGCCGACTAGCAAAGAAGCAAAAATTTCTCCCCGAGCCAAAAGCGGCAGGTAGCGCGACTTTTGATTTTCGGAGCCATATTTCTTCAACACTTCAACCACCGCCGCCTGTGAAGAAAGTGTCAGTCCAAGCCCAGGCTCGTACTCACCTACCACCTCGGCGAAAATGGCCTGACTTATGAGGCTGCCGCCTTGGCCGCCATATTCTTTGGGAATGGCTATGGAAAGATAACCGCTCTGTCCCAGTTTTTGGAGAAAATCCTTGAGCGACAAGGATTGTGACTCCAGGTCGCGAGCGACGGGGGCAATTTCTTTTTTGGCAAAGGCTCTGTACTGGTCCATCAGAGCCTGCTGAGACGAACTTAAGAAGGTGTTCACGACTCACCTCGAAAAACAAGCCGGTCTACGACTTCGCCGGTTGGGACTTGTTTATCTTATCACCCGCCGCCGGCACCGCACTGCCCGGCAACACCTTCATTTCAGAAAGTTGTTTGAAGGAAATCTCGATTACCCGCCCTGTTATCGCCTCACGCTCACTGAACTCGTCCACCCAGAATTTCAAGCGCAACAGCACATGATCGTGTTTTATGGCGCTCACAACGAGCTCCGGCTCGGGATTTTCACTTATCCCCGGACAAGCCTTAACAGCCTTGACGACTTTCTTGCGCACGGCTTCAACGTCGACTGTCAAAGCCATCGGAAGCTCTACATAAACAGCATGAGAAGGCGTCGGGGAGCTGAAATTAGTCAGTTGATTGGCCGTAAATTGCGAATTTGGTATGACCGTAAAATTCTCGTCCAGCGTGCGAATCTTTGTCGTCCGCCAGCCGATCTCGACGACTTGACCAACCATTCTTTGCTCGGGCGTGGGGCCGAACATTATCCAGTCACCCTGACGAAAACGCTTTTCGAAGCTCATTGTCAGCCCGGCGAACAAATTCTTGAGCGTATCTTGCAGGGCCAATCCAAGAACGGCTGTAAGCACGGTTGATGTCGCTAAGACGGGCATGACGTTGATGCCGAAAATGGCATTGAGAAGCAACATTCCGAAGCCCAGATAAATGACCGTGAGGACGACAAAACGAAAAACAGACGGCACATTGGCGTCCTTACGTTCGTCCAGATACCACTTAAAAACAAGCAGATCGACGGCCAGGACTATTATGTGGACGGCAAGAAATGATGCAAAGAATGTGCAGCCGCGTTCCAGGAAGAGCCCCACGCGCCCGGGAAGCATTTTAGTGAACGGACAAGCAGCAACAAGAACGAGAAAAAGCTGCAAGGGTACATCAACTTTTTGCAGGGCGATTTTTTCAAGCGCGTTGTCTTGAAAAATATGCATCTTTCGCCAGATAAGGCGCAAAGAAGCATGTCTATTGAAGAGCAGCAACAACCATAGAACCGCTGCCCAAAACGGGATCACATATTCACCGGATGTCGCTATTGCGGTAATTGCGCGGAGCAATGCTTCCAGAGTTTGTTGAATGTCCATGCTCTAGAAAGACAACAGTTTCAGCCGCTCAATGATAGCGCATTGATTGAGAATAAAACTTCAAGGGGCGGGCTCACCGTCGCCATTCTCTGTTACGCTTGCCCAGAAAGAGGACCTTATTGTGACATGGCACTTAACTTCATCGACTACCTTGTAAAGCGCGTAAGGCAATTAGCCTCGCATTTACGCGAGAAGCCATCCGTCAAGGTCGAAGACTTTGTTCTCGAGCACTTCTTGTTCTATCACGGTCTTGTAGGCTCGACACCGGAGAATCAACGCGAGTTTCGCGATATTCGAGCTGATTTTCTCGCTGCCGTGAAGGATCGCAGCAGCGTGGAAATGAGCATTGTGTTGAAACTGCAACCATTGTGGTGGGAAGACAAGCTAAAGGCGATTGCGTCTGAAGTCAAAGACAGCGAACGGCCGGCTCTCATCTCAAGCCTTGTTCCGGACGACCCGGACGGGATGCTTGCACCCAATCAGGATCCGCTGCGCAACGACGACTGGCGCGTGCGCGCAAACGCAGCGATGCTGCTTGCATACATCAAGGCCAATCAGTCCGTAGAAAAAATCGCTGCCGCTCTCACTGATACCACAGATAGTACCAAAGCCGCTTTCTGTCACCTCGCTTATGCATTGGCCGGAATTCGTACCGAGAGTGCGCGCGCCGTGCTCGAGAAGTACATTTTTGACGACGAGCCGTGGTTTCGTGTCGATGCGCTGGGAGCGCTTGCTCACTGGCCGTTCGCCGCTGTCGCCGAAACACTCGCAGAGGGATTGCTCGCTCCCAATCCATTTTCAGATTATGCAGCAGTGGCCATTGCCCGCCATCATAAACCGATGGCCTTTCTTTCCGACAGTCGTGCGTCCGTTAAGAACGGCGGTTGCGCCATGGTGCTGGCGCTGATTGCTGCCTTTCAGCAGACATTTTCGCTCGAAACGGTAATCGACGCCGGCATTACTGAGACTGTTCCCCGGCTCAGGGAGCTTGCCATGGAACAACAAAGCGGACTGAGACTCAGCGCAGTTCTCGGTCTTGTCGAATGGCTGATTGAGAATCGCACAGATCTCGAAGCATATTTGTCTCGTATCGAAGAAACCAATGGCGACGCACAATTTTTGACGGACGACGAATTGCAGAGCATAAGAAAGGACTTTTCAGGCGGCGAAGTTCAAGACAAGATCAGCTCCCTTTTGCAATCTCACAACTGGGAAGACCTCCCGAAACAAAGCTCGAAAGATTTAGAAGGTTATTGTCTGATTGAGTTGGCTGGCAGATTTAAGGCGCCTTCCGCCGCAGCGGTATTAAACAAGTTTTTGCACGTAAACAGCCCCTTCCTTGACGCTGCTATTGACGCGACAGGAGAGATTGGCTTAAAGGAATCGGCTTCTTTGCTCGTCAGCCTGGCGTCTCAGTTGGTCAATGTTGCCGAACGCTCCTCTCGCGTGCCAAGCAGTCAACCAGTAATCGAAACTGAGCCTGAGAAGACGCAAAGTTACTGGCATATTTTGCGAGCCCTGGGAAAAATACCGTCGAGAGACGCTCTTCCGCTCCTGTTTGAGGCAGCAAAAGATTATGCGCCTGACAAACGAGAGCAAGCACTGAGCTCGCTGACGTCTCTATCTCGCATCATTGATTTAGGCGACGAGATGAGGAAGTCGTATATTTCTCTTCTTGCTCTCTCGTTGCACGATTCTTCTGCACAGGTGAGACTGCGCGCTCTTGAGGGAGTGGCAGGCTCTCAAGAACCGCAGCTTATAAGCGACGCTCTGGCACTGGTCGATGCACGCGAAGTATCGGTGAGCAAAGGAGCACTGAAGGCACTGACGACGCTTGCTGAAAAGGGGCACAAAGAGCAGGTAATTGACGCCGTTAGACGGCGGCTGAACACCGTGGCCGACCCGCACAAGCGCAGACGGCTGAATGACTTTCTCTCCACGCTTTAATGAACAACACTC
Source organism: Candidatus Obscuribacterales bacterium (assembly GCA_036703705.1). Taxonomy (GTDB): domain Bacteria; phylum Cyanobacteriota; class Vampirovibrionia; order Obscuribacterales; family Obscuribacteraceae; genus DATNRC01. The sequence goes on along the minus strand of DATNRC010000259.1, from coordinate 5,813 downwards.
GCTAACATGAGGGCCGGCCGGTCGCGAACGAATCGTCGGGCGCGGGCGCGTCGTCACTCTTTTAAACTAAGCCTTGGGCCGACATGATAAGGTAGTGTGAGAAAGGATGGGGGTTTACTTTCAATTGGGAGGGTAAAGTGGACGAAGAAGCACCTGCGTCCGGCAACCCGACAGAAAACAGCGCGGACAAAGATTCGGCAGCCCAAGCTAAAGAGAAAGAGCCAGGCGACGCCGAGAAGATGTCTGCGGCGGCTAAGGTCTCGGCCGAAGAGTCAACAGAGAGCGAGAAAGAACCTGCTGATAAGGTGTCTGAGGCGAAAGCGGAATCGTCTGGAGCCAAGGATGAAAAATCCAATTCCGCTGCTGAGGAGAATGAGCTGGAGGCGGCATTATCGGCAGAGAAAGGGGCTGATAAATCCAACGTTGCCACAAGTTCTTCTGACAGATTGCAACAAGCGCACGTTTCAAAAATTCTCGACGAAGTCCTTGAAGAGCCGGTGGAGCCTGCAACGGGGCATCACGGCTTCAAACACCCCATGATCCTTGATATTTTTCTTGGTGTCGCTCTCCTTATTGCTATGAGCGGCTTTTCAATAGGCATGTTCAAGATTTATGTGACGCACTCGGCGAAACAGAGCATTAACCAACACAATTACAAAGCGGCGATTGTGCTTCTCAAAGGCACCCCGTTTCCAGGCTTTTTCACTATGAGCGGCTCGGAAGATACCTTGGAGCTCCTCAATAGGGCACTCTACCTCGATGCCATCGAAAAGCTCGAAGTCAATAATGAGGACGAAAGTGCGCTAAAGGAGCTGGAGCAGATTCAGCCAGGTTCAGGCTATTTCGAATTAGCGCAGGATATATTGCGCGATCATGCAAAGCCATCCCGTGTACAGCTCGAGGGTGGCGCATCACATGAGGCTAGCCCCTCAGACCCCGAAATAGAGGAGAAGAAGCCACTGCTGCCGGAAGACGAACCAAAGGACGCTTCGCCATAATTTGGCGAACATACTTCGGACAAGGCCAGTCCTTCAGACCCTGAAATAAAGGACAAGAAGCCTCGGAAGACGAACCGAAAAGGCGCTTCGCCATAATTTGGCGAAGACGAGATCAAAGTGCTCGCTTGATTGTCTACTGAGCGCTCGAACCGGGAACCAGATAATAGCTCGGCGCACTGGTCGGAATGGTGCTGCGGATTTGCACTACCTTGTCAATTAGCGCCTGATCAACGTGCGGCTTTTTGATGTTTACTTCATCGCGAATTATCTCGGGCGATAGGCGAATGCTGTAATTTGCTTTCAAATGGAATTTCTTTCCGGGCTCGTATGTCTGGCTCGTAACCACGATTTGAGCCTGAGCCGCCAGGGCAAACAGCAACGTCGCCGCAAGAGCAGCAATAATTGGATCCAAAGTTCGCCTTACAAGAGAGGTGTGCATAAAACGTCCTCCCGGATAGCTCACGTAGCTGTGCGCGTAATTCCTGAATACCTTCAAACACTTTAGATCCGATGCAAGGAAGCTCTGCAACCCTTAATAATCTTTTCTAAATAATTAGTTACTCAGAATTTATGCTCTCTGAGCAGCAGATTGTGCTCACACATCGGGTCCGATGTCAGAAAAACAGGAAAATTCCGCAGTCTTATTCGACGACAAAATCTTTATAGTCGTCTGCGCTCAAAGCCGTATTTAACTCATTTTTGTCATCTAATCTAACCTTGATCATCCACCCCTCGCCGTAGCAGTCGTTGTTAACAAGTTCCGGCTCGGAGGAAAGACGCTCGTTGACGGCTACTATTTCGCCGCTGACCGGCATGTACAAATCGGATACTGACTTCACGGACTCAATGACACCAAATTTGTCTTCCAGCTTGAATTTCTCCCCCACCTTGGGCAGCTCTACGTATGTCACATCACCCAACTGATCGGCAGCAAATGCCGTTACTCCGATGGTAGCCACATCGCCATCGACTTTGACGTATTCGTGAGTCTTGACATATTTCAGTTCTGCGGGATAGCTAAGCATTCGGCCTCCTGTCCTTTCCGTAACCCCATGCGGGCGAAACTAGCTTCCCGTTTTTCCGCGATTGCCGGTTTACAAGGGCGGACGGGATTCAGCGCGACAAGATCTTATCAAGCTTCGTCACCTCCGAAATAGAGAAGGAGATTTCTTGTCATTTTCGAATTTAAGGATCGGTACGCCTAAATGTTGTCGAGTCGCCGTTGAGGAGAGACAAGCAAACAGTCCCGATTTATCAGAAGCCCTAGAAAGAGAAGATCATGAAGTCCATACACTTGTCAGCCCGGGTTCTCGATGTGCTTTCTCTTGCAATGCTCGGTTGTAGCTATGCTTACTTTTTGAACGCCTTCATCTCCAAGTTCTAAAACTACGATTAAGACGGGCTCAAACCGATTATCTCCCAAGCCGCCGAAAAGCGGCTTTTGAATTTCAGCGGTTTTTCTGACAACGTCGACAGCGGATTTGCCATGCCGCCATTCGCGCCCTGCGAGCCCCATTCCACATCAGAACGGATTTGTCCTGTGAAATCAGGACTTTTCGCCTCCCAGGAAGCACTTCAACAACTGTTGCGCGCAAAAGTGAGTTCTCTTGGCATCCGGGATAAGATGAACATAACGTCCCTTCACCCCCGCGTATTGCCATGAAGTCATTGCCCACTCCTTCATCTGCGCATCAAAGTTCGGACACAGTGTCGCAAGTCACTGAGGAGACGGGCGATACCCAATCTGAAAGCACGGAAATTTGCCGACTCAGGGATCACCCCCATTTCGAGTCGCATCAGCGCGAGTCAAAAGGCAAGATGCGAATTGCCTTCAATTGGCGTTGGTTTCTCGCGGCAATCGCCGTTGTCACAGTATCATTCGCAGCCTCGCTCTATGTGTGTCTTTCTCCATATGGAGGAACGGATCTCTATTCTCTGGTCATCTTCCATCCGGCAAAACCAGAGCAATTTTGGCAGGAGCCACACACGGTCTGCGGCGCGAGAAAGCAAGATGTCTGCTTTCTATCTCAGAATGGTATGCGGCTTCATGGCTGGCATTTCGAACAGCCAAATTCTGACTTCACGGTTTTGCTCAGCCATGGAAATGGCGGCAACATAACGAATTGCATCGCTGAAATCGAAATGTTGCTCGAACGCAAGCTATCCGTTTTTGCATATGATTATGAAGGCTATGGGAAAAGCGAGGGCAAGCCCTCCCTGGACAACATCTGCATGGACGCGCGTGCTGCGTACGATTTCCTCGTCTCAGAGAAGGGCGTCAATCCTGAAGAGATCATTCTCTTTGGTGAATCGCTCGGAACAGCCGTCACGGGTAATCTTGCTTCAAAGGTCAACTGTGCCGCCATCATACTTCAGTCCCCCCTTGCTTCAATTCACAGGAGAGGAGTAGAGATTTGCGCTGTGATTGCCATGTGGTATCCACCTTTTATGTGGCCTGAACAGGGTCTCGACAACATCGCTGCTTTCCAAAAGCCGCACCATCCACTCTTCTTAGTAAGCGGTACAGCGGATCGCATGATCCCTGTCGGTCACGCCGATGATTTGTTCAAGGCAGCGGCAGCGCCCAAGACTTATGTGCGCGTGGAAGGCGCAGGTCACAGCCACGACGAAACTCTTTTGAAGTGCCCGCTTTACGCCAATTCCCTCGATCGCTTTCTTGCGCAGTTACGCTCAGACAGAGCAATTCTCAAGGGACGCCAATCGCACTAGCGCGTTGCGCGTGCCTCTCATTTTGATCGTTTGTACCATGGCCGAGGCACTACATGTGCCACCACCCTCGAATCTCTGATTTGCACTTCCAGCATCTGTCCCTGTTTAGCATATTCTGGAGGAACGAAGGCAAAGGCAATCGGGTAGCCGACAAAAATTCCTTGCGAGCCGCTTGTCACGCTGCCAATTTTTTGACCCGCCGCCAGGACATCATAACCCTGGCGTGGAAGAGCCTTTCCTTCAACTTTTAGACACACGCATTGTTTTGCAAGCCCTTTGTCTTTCTGAGATTTTAGAGCTTCGCGACCAACGAATTCTCCTTTCTCCAATTTCACACTCCAGCCGAGGCCAGCTTCAAGCGGGCTCGTTTTTTCGTCAAGCTCGTGACCATACAAGGGTAAACCAGCTTCCAGCCTGAGCGTATCTCTGGCCCCCAGTCCACACGGCTCGATTCCATAAGACTGCCCTTTTTTCATGATCTTTTCCCAAACCGTCACCACATCCTTAGCGTCTGTGAAAATTTCAAAGCCATCTTCGCCCGTATAACCAGTTCGGCCAAAACTTATTTTGATGCCATCGACAGCGGCTTCTGCATATCCAAAAGCAGGAATGGAATGCAAATCTCTGCCGACCAGCTCGCTCAGCAGGTCCACCGCATGCGGCCCTTGCAATGCGAGCAGGGCTGTCTTATCGGATGCGTTGCTGAGCGTAACTGATTTAAAGTCGTTGCTGTGTTTGTTAACCCACTCCCAATCTTTATCTATATTGGAGGCGTTGACGACCATGAGAAAATCATCTGAACGCCTGTAGACGATCAAGTCGTCGACAGTACCACCATGTTCGTTGACAAACTGAGTATAGAGGGCGCGGTTTGGCGCCGATAAACGTTGGAGATCGTTGGCTATCACGTATTGAACAAATGCAAATGCATCGGCGCCCGTTATCAAGAATTCGCCCATATGAGACACATCAAACAGTCCAACCTTTGTCCGAACTGCCATGTGTTCTTGAATGATTGATTTATACTGCACCGGCATGTTCCAGCCGGCAAAATCAACCATGCGCGCGCCTGCCTTTTTGTGAATTGCGGCCAGCGGCGTTTCCTTAAGCGTAGTCGCGACCATCGCCAAACTCCTGAGTAACAAACAGATAGGTTTATAAGACTATCGCGAAATTCTCAACCAGCATATAGATCGGTGGATGAAGTCGCTGATTTTCCATCTTGTCAGGTGCTGGATCGGACTCAGACTCATTCTTCAAAATTTGAACTTTTTTCCCGATTTTGACGTACTTGATTATGACGCTTCTCTTTTTTCAAGGCTCGATCTCTGTCGGAAAAAGAGAACTATTCCCAATTTTTGAAGGAGGGCGAAGTATGTGGACGATAACTCACATTAAGGCACACATCGCTAGACTCCAACAAGGCCAGATTTTTACGACCAGAGAATTATTGTCATACGGCAAGCGTGCCAATGTCGATCAAGTGATGAGCAGATTGGTGAAATCAGAAGTAGTAATCCGCCTTGCTCGAGGAGTGTTCATACGCAACGATGACGGAATAGAACTGCCGTCAGTATGGGAAGTGGCAAAGGCAAAGGCAGCGGCGTTCGCAAAGAATATCTATCGGGCCGGTGATGATGCCTGGGTGGTCCTGGGATTAAAGAATAAAGGCCAGCAAACGACAACAACGTTTGCCACCAGCGGGCGATCAAGCCGATTTTGGTACCGAGACTCCTTGATTTGCTTCATTGGCATGGCTCCCCGTAAATTAGCGCTCGGTGACAGCAAACCGGGGCTGGTTCTGAGAGCATTATGGCAGTTGAACAAGGATGGGTGTACCTGGAAGAAGTTCTCAATGGCAGTGAGCACTTTGAATAGGACAGAACTCAAGGCTTTTCGTGCAGCAGCCGGCTTAATGCCTCATTGGCTTTCCGACCTGGTTACGGCAGAACGGAAGCTGAAGCCCTGTCCAAAGCCTATCGCTCCGCCATTCTCATTCAAGAGAACGGAATGAGGCGCGGGGCAAGCGACGTCAGCGTCATGGCCTCTGAGGCAATCCCATCGGCGCGCTATCACCGGCGGTGC
>DATNRC010000258.1:0-6299 GCA_036703705.1 Candidatus Obscuribacterales bacterium | reverse complement strand
TGGTGGCGGTGATCTTGCGCATAAACGTGTAAAATGACGCGATACCAAATAATGGAGTGTGCCGCGTCATGGCCCAATCAGGGAACAAATCTCGTCCGAAACGACGACCTCAAAGTCAACAACGTAAATTCGGCGCTGCTCGCAAGGCAAGCAATAAGCCCGAAGGAACGAAAGAGACTGGGCGCTGGCAGGGGAAGCGCTCGGCTTCTGCGAGTCGGGCACGCGGCGCGCAAAGTGAAAGCTTTGGCGGAAAACGAACCGGAGGAGCCAATCGTGCCGGTGAAGCACAACGAACCGGCGGAGCGAATCGTGCCGGCGGAGCGAAACCAACCGGTGGAGCGAATCGTGCCGGTGGAGCGAATCGTGCCGGTGGAGCGAATCGCACGGAGTGGTCCGCAGGGATGGGCTGGTCGAGCGGTGCAGGAGAAGAAGCGGCCTTCAAAGAACGTGCCGGTGATCGTAGGACGAAGAAAAATTTTGATGAAAGACGCGGCTCACAAGATGACAGACAACGCTCGCGGGGTGGTTATGAGCAGCGCAGGCGCAGTGAAGGAGAAGAGTCCAGGCAGGGGCGACCTGACCGCGTTCAGCGGGGACCCGGTGCCGGTCGCGGCCATGAGCGCAGCGATGTGCCGGAAGATGCAGTAATGATCAAATTGCTTGTGTCGCGCAAAGTGGCAGACATTGCCGAGGACCTTGCTTATGAAAAGCGCATGAGCACAAGCGTCTATTTGTCCGAAGTTATAGCGCGGCTGCTTCTGGCCCACGACAGATCGCTGAGAGGCAAGGGCAAATATGTAGGGGAGATGGTCAGCCAAAATCGCAAGCGTATAGGAACCTGGCGTCCGGACAAGACGGAAAAGTGACGCGGGGCTGATCGAGCCTCATAGCAATTGATTCAGATTCTTGAAAGCGGTCAGGTAAAAAACGGCCGACAGCATGGCGGCACCGGGAATGGTGAGGAGCCAGGTAATTAACATCTCCTGCGCTACCAGCCAATTGACGCCCTTTTTGCGTTCTGCCGTGCCCACCCCCATTACTGATGATGCGATTACTTGCGATGCCGAAACCGGTCCGCCGGCAAGAGAATTAAAGAAGACGACAGAGGCCGAGGAAAGCTGCGTGACAAAGCCATGCACTGGACGCATGCGATAAATGCCGGTGCCCACTCTTTTCACTATCCGTGGTGCGATGGAAACAATGCCGGACACCATAGCCAGACCGCTCAAGAGGCGTACCCAAAGGGGGATTGATCCTTCGGAAACGCCGACCGCCGAAAGGGCGAGCATGATTACACCCATTGCTTTTTGTGTGTCGTTAGCACCGTGCCCGAAAGCAAGAGTGGCCAGCGTCAACCATTGCGCGCCTTTCAGGAGAACGTTCACCCGGAAAGAGGCTCGCATGAGGACGAGCATGATCATGAGGAAAGTGACATAGCCGGCGACAAAACCAACGATAGGTGAAAGAAACAAGCTGATCACCACTTTGCACATCCCTGTCGGGTGAATGAAATTGTTGGCTGTACCCCAGACAATGTATTTTTCTCCACCCCCTGCCACCAGCACGGACCCGAGAATACCACCGACAAGAGCGTGAGTCGAGCTCGACGGCAAGCCCAGTTTTTTTGTGACGAAATTCCAGACGATGGCGCTTGCAAGCGCGCAAGCGATCACCGGCAAAAGATCCGGCCGGGAGGGCCAGCTGGTAATGGAATGAACGGTGTCAGCGACCGCCGATCCGCCAAAAACAGCACCCATGAATTCAGAGACGCTGACCAGAGCCACGGCCTGAAGCGGACTCAGAGCGCGGCAGCCGATTGCGCTGGCTGCAACCGAGCTGCCGTCCTGGAAGCCGTTTGAGTAGGTGAATAATGCTGCCAGAAGCACGACGAGGCAGAAGATAAGGCTTGCATGCGTGTCCAAGACCTTTTCTCCTGGTCTAGCGGATCTTTACGATTACATGCTGCAGCTTTGCTCCGACGCTGTCGATATGCTCGGCTGCGATGACAAGACAGCGATAAACTTCAACCGTACGCAAGATCTTCTTCAGATCGTCGAGCTGAAAAAGCTCTCTTACTGCTGTTCGGTAGAGCCTGGAGAGCCTGTTTTCAGCCTTGCGGGCAAGAGTCGCCTGGCGATCAGATTCAGGAAGATTTGCTTTCAGATTGGCAAAGGAATTGACCAGGCATCTGGTGCCCTCCACCAGCGTGGCAGCCATCTCGCGGAGATATGCATCGTCCGGCGATACGGCAAGCGCCTCGATTTCACGAACCGTAGCTTTGGCCGCATTGATGACTTCATCAAGGCGATTTGATAAGTCGTAGATGTCCTCCCGGTCGAACGGAGTGACAAAGGCATCCACAAGTTTGCGCTGCAAATCAAGTTTGATGTCGTCGGCTTCCTTTTCCAGGTCGCGCACAATCTGGCAGCGTTCTTCGGCGCCATCCAGCAGCCAGTTTTGCAGCGCTTCCATGCCTTCCATTGTCTTTGCCGCCTGCGCGTTGAGCACCTCAAAAAAATCTATCGGCGGCTCGAAGACTTTGCTTAACCAATTACCGGGTTGCTGCTCTGCCAATGTTCGCTATCCCCAGCTAAGAAGTGAGTCTCCAGTGCTCAGACAGATTGCCCGGTTGCTGTCCCGCAATTGAGACAGAAGGGGAAGTTGATATCGCGGGTTGCACCACATTTGGTGCATAGAGTTCCTCCATCGGAGGACTGAGTTGCCATGCTCGACTGCTGAATAGCGTCCACAAATTGCCCGGGGGCGACAAATTGCCCGGGGGCGACAGATTGCCCGGGAGCTCCGAATGGCGATTGGCTCGCGGAGTCAGGAAATCGAGCCGGCGCTTGTTCTTGCTCTTCGAAAGTGGGACCTGTGTATTGATAGGCGGCTCCCTGATTTGCCTTCATTTGCTGCTCCGGGGAGACCGCTGCCCCATCCCCGTATTGATAAGAAGGCAAAGGATGAGCGTCTTGTCCTTGTATGGGCTGATTGCTCATCAGCGGAGACGACGCTGTCTCATATGTTGTTTGTCCGTTTGCGACTACAGTGTTGGCCGGCGATTGCTGCACGACGGCTGTATTTCCTTTGGCTTTTTTATCAGTGACGCTTTTCGATTGCTCGCTGACGATTTCCTCGACTTTTTTCTCCAACAAAGAACCAGTGGCCGTCATTTTTGCGGCGAGAAGATTCAGTACATCAATGAAAGTGACAAGCACGGAATACTCGGCCATTTTTTGTCCGAGCGCTTTCTCCGCCGTGCTGAGGCTGCTTTCAACTTGCTGTGGCGACAAGTCTCCCACTTTCTTTCTCATTGCTTCGGGCAGCTTTCCCTGAGCCAATAAGCGATTATGGTTGTCGGCCGCTTGAAACCCCATATATGAGGTGACGCCGTAGATAATCATCCAGGTGAGGACGTGAGGTATGCAATAAAGAATGGCTCCTCCCGCGGCGAGCCAGATCAGGCCCCTCATCCCTTCGGCATACACATTGCCGAGACCTGGAAAGAGGTTAAGCAACAATACCGCCGGAGGCGCTTTGCGGTAGATGGGAAATGGAGGATTGTATTGTTGTCCGCTCGACATCTCAACGACTTCTTTCGCGCTGCCCCGCCTTCCTTGAGGTATTTTACTGTTTGTGAGCGGAGCTTTGGAAAAATGAGACGAATTCCCTGATAAGCCCATCCTGGGGGATGCTGGATTTAGCGAAGCCTTTAATGCTCAGGTGGGGCACTATCTCGGAGACATCTTCGGCGCTCCATTTGACTCCCAGTTTTTCCTTCCCCGTCAGACTGTCTGCCAATCTGCGCAAATCCACCCGAGGCAGAGGTTTGCGGGCAACAGTCTCCACCCAGGTTTCATAGCGATAATAGAAATCGGCATGATTCCCCTGCAAAACAAGGATGCGCGAGCAATCAGTCGCATTGTGGACAGCGAATTGATGGCATGCCCTGTGCGTCCATCGCGGCGAGTCCAGTTGAGGCCTCGTATCGTTGAATTCCTTGTCATCAGAAACGCGCACAACGGCAAGGTCTATTTCAGGACTGCTTTCAACGATTACATGTCCCTCCTTTATGGCGTTCTCGCTCCAATCCAGATGTGTGTCTTCTTCGCTCCAGTACTTCTCGAGGTAATGAATCCTTTCGATGATTTTTGAAAATCGGGGCAACAGCTCTTCATACAAGATTGACGTCAGGTCATGATATGGCTTAGAAAACACACCAGCATTGAGGGGTGATTTGTCCGGCTGGGTCCACGCTTGCAGAACGAAGCAGATGCGGGCTGCATCGCGGTCGCGGTAAGTGCCAAAGTCACCAGCTGTCGCCACATCGATGAGAATGTTTTTTTCTTCAATGGCCTGTTCGGGATTGATGAGCGCGAAAAGCCCCACCAGCCCGTCTTCGTCAAAATGGTTGTTTGAAGCCGCTTGCGCCTCCACGTGATGCTCGATATGCGCCAGGTAGTTGAAAACAATCTCAGCCGACAGATCGGCCTTCAATTCCACGGGCGTAGCGTTGCCTTTCCAGTGGGAAAGCGTAAGCACTGTGGAGCGCTGCGCTTTTCCATCGACAATGATGTTGGGCTCGTCGCCCAGCCTGTTGTACGGTACATATCGCATAGTGTTCTTTTGCCCGTTTTGTTTATTTCTGAAAATGACGTGCCGCTCTGTCAATGTCCAAAGCCTCTTCTGTAGCGAAAGTTACACTTCCATGTTTCCTTCTTAACTCTTAAAAATGTTGCGATTTCTATGTTTCTCGCTTCCGCGCAGCTTTAATGACGCACTCTGCCCCTTAGAATGAGATACACACTAATCAATGGAGTCATCAGTAAGTAATGAAAGCACTTGTTCTCGATAGACCGGGCACGCCGGACAGTCTTTATACAACAGAGGTTGACCAGCCGAAACCAGGTGCCGGTGAGGTGCGCATTAAGGTGCACGCAGTCGGATTGAATCCTGTCGACTATAAGCTCGCGGCCACTGGTCTTCCGGGTTGGAAGTATCCTTTTATTCTCGGTCTGGATGTGGCCGGGGTTGTCGATGCCGTCGGACCGGATGTGGATGAATGGCAGGAAGGAGATCCCGTTTATTACCACGGTGACCTTACTCGTCGGGGCGGATACGGTCAATACACAATCGCCAGAGCGCGCGCTCTATCCTGGCTCCCAGAAGGCCTTTCCTATACTGAGGCTGCTGCCTTGCCTTGCGCCGGCTTCACTGCCTACCAGGCGCTCAACAGGAAGCTCCAGGTAAAGGCGGGCAAGACCATTCTCATACACGGCGGTGCAGGTGGAGTGGGTGGTTTTTCCGTTCAGCTGGCTCGCATTGCCGGATTGAAGGTGATTGCCACATGTTCGCGTCACAACGCAAAATTTGTCAAAGATCTGGGGGCGGAAGTTGTAATCGATTATCAATCAGAAGATGTCGCCACACGCATCAACGACATTACGGGAGGAAGGGGCGTCGATTACATAGTTGACACAGTCTCCCCGGAAAACGCCACCAAATCCCTGCCTCTTCTGGCATTGAACGGCGGTATCGCATGCGTGGCCGGTTTACCTGACTTGAGCGAATTTGAGCCCTTCCGCACGGCCCTCTCCATTCACGAGATTGCCCTTGGCGCCGCATACTTGTCTGAAGATGAGTCGGCTCTCGACGAGCTGGCCAGAATTGGTATCGAATTCGGTGCGCTGGCGGCAAAAGGGTCCGTTCGCCCCATGGTCGAGGAGACAGTGACTCTGGAAGAAATTCCTGACGCTCTCGTTCGCCTCTCCATGCGCCATGTGCGCGGCAAGATTGTCGCTACCGTGCCGCAGAACGGGCGCTGACGCTGGAGTTTGTCTCCTCTGTCAGAAAAATGGAAGAATATCTGACAGTTCCAGATCGGCTTGGATGAAGTCTTCCCTTCCGTTTTGTGTCGGAAGTTCCTGCACAATGTCAAATTGTGGCGAAAAGCAAATTAAGGCTTTCTGCCATTGTGGGATGAGTGAAGACGGTGTCGCGGATTGTTGTATAGGGCAAGCCGCCGAGCATGGCAACTTGAACGACAGACATCACTTCGCCGGCTGAATGGCACAGGAGCGAGCATCCAAGAATCTTCTTCGTCTTTTTATCGACCACTGCCTTGAGAATGCCTCGCGTTTCTCCCGAGGTATTAGAGCGGGGAACTTTAGCCGCAGGCAGCTTTGCGACGGCGACATCAAAGCCCTTCTTGCGCGCTTCTTCTTCCGTCATCCCCACGCGGCCCAATTCGGGGTCGATAAACAAGGTATAGGGAACAAGCCGATTGGCGATCGTTCGCT
>DATNRC010000257.1:0-17024 GCA_036703705.1 Candidatus Obscuribacterales bacterium | reverse complement strand
TGCTCCTGTCACTCATCGTCCGCATGAATGGTGTATTGACTGTATGCGTCCTCGGCGGTCTCTACGCCGTCCCCGGCTGGAGGAGCGCAATCGTCGCGCTCACCGGTGGTTTCATATCATGCATCATGGCTCTGGCGCTGGCAAAAGTTTTCTCGCTGTCCGGTCTTCCGGTTCTCGCGCTGCCGTTTGTCCTCGCCTGCTATCTTGTCTTTCTCGGGCTGAGCCCCAATCGAGGCGGCAATTGGCTGAGATTCTGGCTGCCTGAGCCGACGCTTCCAGAACAAAGTCTCGAGCAAATGAGGCAAGCATCCGCGCGCGGGGTCGACGTCACGAGCGTGGCGTTAAGGGCGCCATTTTCAGGCACCTGGCAAGTGTGGCAAGGCTTTTTTGGAGAATACACCCACAAAGTCCCCTGGCAGTATGCGCTGGACTTCATTCAAACAAGCTCGGGAAGCAGCTATAAAGGACTGGGAAGCAGTGTCACGGATTATCACTGCTACGGCAAGCCGATTTTGTCTCCTGCCTACGGGCGGGTGGTCGATCTTCGCTATGACGTTTTAGACAATGCACCTGGAGAAGTAAACACAGCTGAAAATTGGGGAAATTACATCATCATACTTTTAGATTGCGGATTATATGTGCTTCTTGCTCATTTGCAAAAGGACAGCGTCAAAGTCGCCGTTGACAGCCGGGTGGTGCCAGGACAGCTGCTCGCTTTTGCCGGCAATTCCGGACGTTCTCCGCAGCCGCATCTTCACATGCACGTGCAAGAAGGAATTTTGCCGGGCACGCGCACAGTTCCTTTCCATCTCACAGGCGTGATCGAGAATTCGCACGACTTCACGAATTACACTCTCCGCTCTTGCCCGAAAGAACGGGCTCTCATCACCGCGCCCAATCGCAACGCAGCGCTGAAAAAAGCACTGCATCTCAATGTCGGGAATCATTTGCAATTTGAAGTAGCAAAGACAAATCACAAAACAGCAAGCGCAACTTTTTCAGTCACCATGGATTTAGCCGGCCACTATGCCCTGGAAAGCAAAAGCGGTGCACGCGTCAGCTTTTGCACCACCGACGATGTCGTCGCTTTTTACGACAGGACAGGTCCTGATGACGACGTCCTGGATGCCGTCATACTGAGCATCGGACTGACGCCTCTCACCGAAGGCTCGATTACATGGACTGATCAGGTTCCGCGCCGGCTTTTGCCAATGCCTGTCGCCACTCGCGTTCTGAGCACGATAATTAAGCCGTTCAGCACATGTGAGCAAAGCGTTTACGAGCGCAAATGGGACCCTATTCTCCAAATATGGACGCAAATAGGCAAACACACAGTATCCGGATTGGGTCCTTTCAATTGGACGTGCCTTACCGAGGCGCATCTCTGTGAGGCAACGGGACTCGTAAAGTTTAAGCTGATAGCAAATGGGGAAACAACGATTGAGGCGGCACTTGCAGCTTACGGTGTGCCTGACGATAATGAAGGTCCGGATATAACGGCGGCAGAGCCTGCCAGCGCTTGATTTCATGAACCAGACACTTTCCCGAAAATTCATTCTCTCGGTTGTTTTGATCAACACAGCGGTAGCGGCAATTTCCATAGTCCTTGCACAATTGAGCACGAACATATGGATAATCGCCGTGTTTGCAATTTTGAGCTCATCCATCGCCGCATTCCTCTTGTCGAGGCAATTTCTCTTTTCCTTGCAGTCCATCATCGCCGGCACGCGAGCAATTGCCGGCGGCAACTACGGCAATCGCGTCAGTGTCGACGGGTCGGGCGACCTGGCGCAATTGGCTCGAGATGTCAACTCGCTGGGCGAAAGGCTGGATCAGCAGCAGAAGGCACAAAAGCAATGGATGATTGATACATCGCATGAGCTCAGAACGCCAATCGCGATATTGAGAGCCCAGATCGAGGCATTTCAAGACGGCGTTCAGCGCGTGACACCAAAAACCCTTGCCATACTGCACAGCGAGGTGATGGCATTAAACAAATTAGTCTCTGATTTGCACGAGCTGGCGCGCTCGGATCTCGGGGAGTTCAAATGCAGTTTCGTTCCGGTTGACGTCATGTCTGTGCTTCAAGATTCGCTCGAGTCCTTCAACGAGCGCTACCGCGATAAAAATATAGAAGTGGAAGCCCCTCTGGACGGCGCTTCATTCGTCCTCAAGGCGGACGCCACAAGACTTCGCCAGTTGTTCAACAATTTGCTCGAAAACGCCCTTCGCTATACGAACCCCGGCGGCAAATTGCAGATCTCTCATCAGACAAACGATGATGGCATATGCCTGACATTCGATGATTCCCCCCCAGGAGTTGCCGACGAACTGCTGCCGAAAATATTCGAGCGATTTTTCAGAGGCGAGCAATCAAGAAGCAGAACCCTTGGCGGAACAGGTCTGGGGCTGGCAATTTGCCAGACGATTGTTGAGGCGCACAAAGGACAGATTGAAGCTCAGCACTCGCCACTTGGCGGGCTGCGCATTCTCGTGAGATTGCCGGCAGGAAGAGAAGCAAACCATGGCCAATAGTCAGGAGCACATACTTATAGTCGAGGACGAAATTCGCATTGCCGACATTTTGAATGCTTACTTGCGGCAGTCCGGTTTCGAAACCAGCCATATGGATTCGGGCATAGGCGTTGTCGAGCGCGTTAAGAAGCAGCCACCACATTTGATACTGCTGGATCTTCTCTTGCCTGGTGTTGACGGCATGCAAATCTGCAGCGACATCCGCAAGTTCTCCAGCGTTCCGATCATTATGGTGACGGCCAAAGCAGATGAGATCGACCGCTTGCTCGGTCTGGAGATTGGCGCAGACGATTACATCTGCAAGCCTTTCAGCCCGCGAGAAGTGGTGGCGCGGGTAAAGGCGGTTCTGAGAAGATTGAAGCAAGCAGCGCATAGAGAGCAGGAAGAAAAGCTTTTTGATATAGACGATGAGAAAGGACGGATCACCGTGCGCGGCCATCGCCTTGATTTGACGCCCACGGAATTTCGCATCCTCAAACTTCTCGTGAGCCGCCCCGGCCGTGTCTTTCCGCGAAGCCAATTGCTCGACCTGTGTTATCAACCCGAGCAGCAAGTTTTCGATCGAGTCATCGATTCGCACATAAAGAATCTGAGAAGAAAATTGTCGAAAGCCCTGCCCGATCAGGAAGTGATTCATTCGGTATACGGCGTCGGGTACAGGTACGAATTGTAATCAGACTCCACAATTTCTCCTCATTCTTCATCGTTGATCCACACACTTTGATTACGATTGTCATTGAAGAGGAAAGTCGATTCCTCAATTCAGGCGGTGGAATGTGTCGAGGAAGAATGCTAATGGCAAAGAAATTGATTGATATGTGCAAAGCAAAAACATCGGTAGTTGGATATCGGTGGCGGTTAGTCTCAAGCTCATTGTTGGCGGCATGCACAATCATGTTATGCGCTCAGAGCACGCCCGCCGCTGATGAAGCAATGATTTTGGAGCATTGGAAGGTGGGCGCCAGGCAGAGCCAAATCGGCAACAAATTGATCGATCTGCTCAACAGCATGAATGCACACCTCCGCTATCAGCCAAGCAATAAGCAATGCCTCTTTACGCGCGGATATCTCTATGGCATCGTCGGCTGCACCGGCATGGCCATCAATGATCTTTCCAAGGCCATTCAAGCTGATCCTTATTATGCGGCTGCATACGCCGAGCGAGGCATCTGCTATATGGATCTGAAAAATTATGAGCGTGCGCGTATGGACCTGGACCGGGCGATTCAACTGAACCCGCGCTGTGGAGATGCGCTGTTTGCCCGGGGAAAGCTCATGCTGGAGACAAACAGGCCGCAAGCGGCAATTTCTGATTTCCGAGCCTGCCAATCGCCAGGAGTGCAATTCTGTCCGGCTCTTCCAGGGGAGCTGCCTGCCAATTATTACAACGGGCCCGAATATTATCTTGGGGCAGCATACGAGACGGTCGGCAAGACGGACGAAGCGTTGCGATGCTACAAAGCGTCCATTCGCAATCCGCGGCTGGGCGGCTCCGGCTATATTCATCGCTACTCCGATCAGCCTCTCGACGCCAAGACACGAGTGAGCGTTCTTGACGGCACGTACTGAACAGGTTTTTACGCGGACAGCAGGGCAATAAGACCGGCGACAGCCGGTTTTGTTGTTTCTCAGGCAAACGAGCTACCTTCTTGCCAGAATGACGTTCAAGATTACAGTGATAAGAATACTCAAGAGAATGCTCGTCATAAGCGGGAAGTACACGCGCGTGCTTCCGGACTGAAAAGAGAAGTCTCCCGGAAGCCTTCCCAAAAATGGCAGATGCCCGAATGCCAGAATTGCCAGTCCCGCCAAGGCAAGGACAATTCCGAGAAGGATCAAAATCGAGGCAATATGTTGAGCGCCCACGTCAGCCACCTCATATGTCGTAGCATAGCGCAAATCGCAGGAGCAGCTAAACATCAGGATTAAGTTTGTTGACGAAGAGAATGAATGTATCACGCATCAAACCGCAACGGTTTGTCATGTGTTAGTCTGTGGGTAGAAGAGTAGCAAGGTTGGCTGCAGATCGGCTTCCTTTGAGACTATGGGCGCAAGGATTGTTCGGCAATCCGACCAGATCGTTTTGGCGTTTTTTAGACATTCGATTAGATGGCGAAAAAAGGCAGGCACGAAAAAGAGCACTGGAATGGGCTCGAGATGGATCTCAGAGATCTGGACGAATTGACCGAGATCGTCGAGGCTGATGGCTTTGCAATCGAAGAAGATGAACCTCGGGACTTCGATGACTCTTTAAGCGAAGAGGTCGGTCATGAGACGGATTCCGTGAAAGCATACCTCAAAGAGATTGGCCGCCACGAGCTGCTCAAAGGACACGAAGAGATCGAATTGGGACGAGCCGTTAAGCGGGGCTGCAAGATAGCGCGCAGAAAGCTCATCCAGTCCAACCTCCGGCTCGTGGTCAGCGTCGCCAAACGCTATTCCAGCCGCGGGTTGAGCTTCCAGGATCTCATCCAGGAAGGCAATGTGGGATTAATGAGAGCCGTCGAGAAATTCGATCCCGAGCGGGGATACAAATTCTCGACTTATGCCACCTGGTGGGTTAGACAGGCCATCACCCGGGCGCTTGCCAATACCGCGCGAACTATTCGTGTTCCTGTCCATGTGGGCGAGACGATGAGCAGGCTGCGCAGGGCTGTAAAAGAGCTCGGAGATGAGCTGGGCCGACAGCCGACCGTGAAGGAAATAGCGGCCAAACTGGAAATAGATGAGGAAAGAGTGCTGTCCACGGTCGGCGCCTTTCGCTCCTTGCTTTCCCTGGACAGCAAGGTCTTTCAGGACTCGGATACGGAATTGAGCGACATGGTTGAAGACAGCGGTGTTCCCCGTCCGGAGCACACCGCGCACGTAAGCATGCTGCGCCTCAAGGTCAGTCGCATCCTCGAGCCGTTGACGATGCGCGAGCGGCAAGTCTTGGAAATGCGTTTCGGCTTGCATGATTTCACGCCCCGGAACCTGAGCGAAATCGCCCAGCGGCTGGGAATCTCACGGGAAAGGGTGCGCCAGATCGAATACGTGGCTTTGAAGAAACTGGGCAAAGATAGAAATGCACGTGATTTGCTGGACGACTTGAACCTCGGCTGAAACCGTCTACATATTTTGTCCTCGCGCCTCCGCACTCTGAGGCGCTTGTATATTCAGCCGCCGGCGAATCTCAGGCAGCACTTTCCTTGTCGCTTCCTCACCGGCTGCAATTGAGGCACTGACTTCATCAAACTCGCGCATCTGTGAATCGATCCTTGGCTCAATCAATACATCGGCACTGGCAACCGCCTTGCTCTCAATTTCCGACATCAGAATCTCCGATACGCGATCTGCATAAGCAAAAGTGCTCATATTGATTTTCCGGGCAGGCATCTTCTCCAGGAATGAATGCAATTTGACTGCCACCACCACCGGTGCACCACTTGCCTGGGCCATCTCAGTGGGCAAAGTCTCACGAGTAGCACCATCCACGAGCAACTTACCATCATTGGTTACCGGCCTGTACATGAAGGGAAGCGTGCAGCTGGCCTGCACGGCTTGGCCGATGTTGCCTTCGGTCAGCCACTGCTGCCGGGTGTCTATCAAATTTACGGAAGTCACGGCAAGAGGAATTTTCAGGTCTTTAAAAGTGCGGACCCCATTTGGAACATTCCTTTCCACAAAACGAGCGATAGACTTGCCGCTGTAAAGCCCTATCTTAGGGCGTAAGCCCAAAAGGCGCATGCCCACATAGCGCAGCAGGTAACCCATCGCTTGCAGATACTTTGAGCGGGGTAAGAAGGCCTTAGCCATTTTGCCAGCACGCGCGAGGTATTCTATCTGTTTGACAGACAAACCGGCACAATAAAGACTGCCAATCAAAGCTCCCGTGCTGCTGGCGGCGATTAAATCAGGCTTGATGCCTTCCTCCTCCGGCACCTTAAGCACGCCGATATGAGCATATCCCCGCGCTCCGCCGCCTGCCAGAGTCAATGCCAGGCGCAGCGGTTTGCCGTTATGGTTGTTACGAACCGCTTCTACGCCGTTTGGCGGCGCCGGCTGCGGAACAACGCCGGCCGCATCCGCCAGCTCTTTTAAGCGAGATTGCCCTGTGGGCATATCGTCGGTGATACCTATCAATTGCTGGCTAGCCTCATCGACTGGTTGAAATCGTCGAAATCGTCGAAATCGTTGAAATCGTTGAAAAGGATCGGAAGCTGTTTGTGCGCCCATAGGTGCAGCCTGCAAACAAAGCAGGCTGTAAACCGTGAGTAATGCCAATTGGTGACGCTGCATGAGTGTGCCCTCCGGTTCCCCAACACCGCGCAAGACGTAGCTGGTAATCTGATCGACGCAACTGCTCATGATGGAAATTACAATTTGTGGCCAAACGACCAAGTTTTTTTCTTTGCCACAGCTTCAATACTTTTTTAGTTCAATACCTTATTTATGTGAAAAGCTGCCGTGAGCAGCAATATGAAAACCATCCTGACTAATACCTCCAGATTGCGATTGCTCCGCGCGAAAAGAGCTTAGCGCTTGTGTGCTTCAGCGCCTCCCCGGAAATACATGCCAACAATGCAAATCCAACAAATCCGAGCAGGCGACTGAGCGAGGTCCATCAAGAAGCGCCCAGCGCCCGCACAGAAAAATTGCCGGCCGCCCGCGCCCCCCTGACGAAGACAAAAACAGGCAACGCCTTAGCGGCAGGCAGCCGCGGAACTTCCACGCTGACCGCGCTTGTTGATGAGCTAAGAACTTGGGCCCTGTATCCGCCAATATACACAGCGTTCTCTTCCGGAATGGAGGAAAGGCCTGTTCCTCCTATAATCAGGGTTTGTCCGGCAACTACAGTTCCGGCGCTCAGTGATGTAATCTTCGGTCCGGGCAAGACAACCATTTTGATTATGTTGCTGCGGTAATTTCTGATTGAAACAGAGAAGTCGAGCTCGCTTTCGGGTAGTCCCGGGGGAATGAGCACTTTTATTGCCCCCTGAGTGGTTTCCAAAACGGGAACGGCCATCGATCCAAGCATGGCGGTATTCTCCTCCGGGCGCAAGCTGAAACCTATGCCGTAAACGATGAGGGGAGCACCACTTGTGGTGACAGGAGGATTCGGTCTTATCAATGCCGGAGGACCAATCGTCCGCAGCTCCCATGAGAAGCAAGAACCAGGAATGCCGACGCCCTCAACCAATATGTTGTTGCGTCCCGGGGTCAGCCTGCCCGTAAGGTCGATGAATATCTGCGAGGTGGCGCTGAAGCTGTTCTCGTCCACAAGCAAGGTGCCGAAATCACCGGCCGCTGCATCAGAGTCGGCGCTGCCCGGCTGCAAAAAGAGCCTCACCCAATTGAATCCTGCCGCCGTGTAAGAACCGTTTGTGCAAACAAGAGAGAGAGGCTTGTCCACGTACTGCGGCGGCACGACGATGGCGTCTCGATGGCGCTCAATAGCGGAAGTTCTCGCTAAATAAGGGCCGCCCGATGAGATGACGACCCGCGGCAGCCCCGGCGACGCGCTGCGGGCAGCAGCACCAGAAATGGTATTGGCGGGCACAATTATGCCGGCGCCAAGAGCAAACAAAAAAAGTGATACCGTCAAGAGCGCTCTGAGACGCCTGTAATAAGGCAGTGAAAGAGGCGAATTGTGCCGCCTGACATCATGCGCGCACAAGCGTTAATATCCGCCCAGCAGGTTCTGCCCCCCATTGAAGCCCAGTCCGCCCATGCTGTAAAAGGCGCCGCCGCCGCGGGGAGGATACCAGGAGGCTGGTCCCATCTCCGTCTGAAGCTCATTGAAGTAATTAATCTGCATCATTTGCCTGAACTTATCATCAGCTCGGGCGTTCTCGCCGGCTTCCCGCACGGCGTTGACGTCGCTGCCGATATTGGACATCACTTGATCTTGAGTCTGCTCGAGCTTGGCAATCCTTTGCTGAAGGGCTCGAATCGTCTGAATGTCACGCAGCCTGACAGCAGCATCAGCTCTCAGCCAATTCTGAAAGACCTGGATTTGCTGCTCGGTGCTCGGGCTCTTGGTCTTCAATTTTTCGAGCTCCTGCACTTTCTTCTCAGCATAAAGACGGTAAGTTTCGTCGCGCTGGGCATCCAATGCCGCTTGCTCCTCCGCCTGGCGTTCCTGTCCCTGAACTTGCCGCAGTTGGGCATTATTGAGGCGCATGAGCTCAGCGTCATCCTGAACTACTGACTGGTCTGCTGCCTGCTCCCCCGTCTGAGCCCGACATTCACTCGACGCGGCCAGACCTCCGACAAGGCAAAATGCCAAACTACCAATTAATACTCTCGTTTTGATTGAGCGCATAGTCTTTGTCTCCGCTTCTCAGAATGGAGTGTTTTCTCAAGCACGGCGATGCATGACGCCAGCACAACATTATGTCATCCGGATGCTTTTCCAGCAAATGCTCAACCCCGGCACTCCACAATCCAAGCCTGTTCCTGCTACTCTATAGGGCGGAAAATTTGGAAGGATTTGCAATATGACTGAGACAACTCATACCCACCGACTGGCAACCCTGCTCTTTGCTTCTCTTGTCTCATCGACGATTTTCGGCAGCGCCTGCCTGGCTGCTCCAGAGGAAGCCAAAGGAACCAAAGAACCCCAAGCAGTGCCGTTAACTATGGAGGAGATTAAAACAAAAAGGAAAGAAGCGCGCGAAACGCTAATGCTTCCTTCTCTTGAAGGCGTAAGAGGAATTGCATACAGAGTTATCGGCTATCGAAACTTCGAGCCGCTGGAAAAACAGCTGGCAGCAAAACTGCAACAACTGGACGTGCCGTTGTTTCCTGCCAGTCAACTGAAGGAAGGCGATAAACCGATCGATGCTATCGTTCAGGTCTCCTATTACAAGACGGGCAACAACACCATCGCCGAAATGACTGTGACGCAATGGGCATCGCTTCTGCGTTCGCCGAAAACGAAGGTGCGGGCCGTCACTTATCATGACAAGCTGTTCCTTCCCGGAAACAGACCGGAGCAGGCGCTTAACGAGCTTTCCGATCAATTCGTGATTGACTTCCTCAAAGCCAATCAAAAAGCACCGGAAAAGGGTCCCCAGAAGGCGTCCGCAGAGGCTTCCGGCAAATCACCCAAACAAAAGTAAGACGCGCCAAAGAACATATTGAGAGGATCGAGGCAGCTCCGAAATGCAAAAACCGCAGATGCATCATCTTCATGACGCACTGCGGTTTCTCACTCATTGATTGCCAGCCGACCTCTCGATTGTCAGCTAAAGACTCAGTACCAGATGCGGCTTCTGCCGGCAATCTGCGAATCTCTCATCTCCATTGTCACTCTTGCATCGAGGTGCGCCAGGCGGTTCAATAATCTTTGCCGCTCTCCCCACGAGAGGAGCCCGCCGGACATCCGCAATTGAGCCTCCAGATTGTTTATCCGATTGAGCTCAAATCTCAGTGATTGATACTCGAACGGCGTGAGACGCCCATCGAGTCGTCCGTTTTCCAGGCGCTGCGCAATACGAGCTTGAAGATTGTCGATGTCGGCAAATCTTCTGAATGTAGAAGCGTAAGACCGGCTTACAGGCATGCTGGCGATTGCCGTATCAACGCGGGCATCAATGTTGCCGAGCGCCATGACAAGCCTGTTCGCTTCCGCGAATGAAAGCAGGCCGTCAGCAAGAAATTTTTCTTGCAGTTGAGCATTGTCGTCCAATTGCTCTCTTAAATTGTTTGCTTGCCACGCGGACAATTGGCCGCGCCGCTCAGCCTGCGCAATCCGGGCCGAGAGCTGGGCGCGTTGCGCCTCTAAATTTGCCATCGTCCTTGCTTGATGGAGATTGCTGGCATACTGATTGGGAAATATGCCTATGTAGCCTCTGAAGAAATCGTCCGTATCGAACGCCTTGGCAGACGGGCTCAAAGCAAGCCCCGCGGCCAGCGCGACGATAAAATAGTTCAGTCCTCTTTTCATAAAAACCCCTCCGCTTCACGTATGCTAGCGGCGCCAATAAATTGCTTTTGCTTTTCTGGGGATAGGGACGATTTTTTGCCGATCGTGTTCCGCTGGAAGAGCTGAACCAAGCTCAGCGGTGGCTTTCCGCATTTGCGCGTTGACTGAATAGAAAACGCTTGAAGCTTTCTTCCGTAGTTGGATCAGCCTGGAATGGTTTCGTTCTGCGCAAAAAGGCAATGCGCTCGGCGCAGTCGATTGCTCTTCCCTGAGCGTCGAAAGCTTTTATGGAGCCGCGGGCAAGGACATTGGCGCCATCAGGCGTGCAAACGGTGATTGATTCGGTTTGACTGGCACGAACAATCATGCCCGTTTCGCTGTTGACGAGAAGAGTGGGTCCGGTGTGGCGAATCACTACATGATCGGGGCACACCTCAAGAAACTCAGCCGTGTCCCCGCGAGAATATTGCGTCACACGTCCCATCCGCACAACGGCAGAGAACGGTGTGCGGTTCAATTGCCAGATGTTGCCGGCCGCGTCCTTCTGATGACCATAGACGGCATGCGTCTCCACCTTCTCATTGCGGTTGAAATCCTTGCGCTCGCCTTTCTCGTAATTTGTAACGGCCGTGAGAATGCTCTTTCTTATGGCAAATACGCCGGCCAGCCAGGAAGGTATTTTCACCCACTCTTCTTTTGTGGGCGCCGTTCTAAAGGCCTTAGCATCAAAACGGCGACCGGGGAGAAATCGTTCATCCAGCTCCGGTAAGTGCTCCGAGTGCTCGACCTGGCCCTCAAGTCTGACTCGCGATGGCTGCGCATAAGGGTCGTTTTGCGACATCGTCACGCGCGCCCCATTTGCTGATTCGTCCACGCCGGCATTGTGAGCAAAGGCAAATGGAGCGCTTGGAAGGATCAGGCAAAGGATAAAACAAAGACTTATGGATCTGATTGCCAGCATGATGGGACACGAGGAAGGAACCACATCTGCGGCAATATACAGCACAGCCTTCCTCGCTTCCAAGGATAAGCGCCTCATCCGGAAAAGAGGTGCGGCTCATTTCTAGGCCGACGCTTCCGTCATTCCGGAAATGATCTGGCAACGTGCCTCCGACCTCAGCTTTGCGGCATGATCCTCCAGCTCCTTTGCCAATCGCATGAGCGAATGAGGATCGCCAAGCTGACCTGACTCTGACTTTTCCAGAGTGCGCCTCAAAAAAGCGATGAATTCTTTGTCGTCTTCATGCAATCCATCGTCATGGGGATTCGGTTGGTAATCAATCGCCTTTGCTTCGTGATTGGGTATGGGGCGGCAAACCCCTTCCACTAGGTCCATGCCGCAGCGTAAAGCTTGTTCCATGTCTGACTTCTCCAATCCTTCGACCATTAATAAGAGGGCAGGAGTATGATTTCGGTTTTCGGACAGAGAAAATTTGTTAGCGCGCTTTCCAACCGGCAAAGTGGATTGCCTGCTGTCCGGCAATGTTTGTTCATCTAATCGCTCAATGCTGACTTTGATGTGGTTACTGAGATGTAAACAGCTGTTACATGGACGTTCTCAATCTTATCGGCAAAACCCTCACGAGCTCACTGTTCTCAGCCACCGTCCGGCAAAGCACAAAGTCCACGAAAATTTATTGTTAAGAGAACAACCCGCCGAGGCGAGGAAGAGGTAGACCAGGAATGGAAGTCAGGAATTCGCAGCAAGGCATGGCAGATTAATCGAGAAATTTGGACTTCCGCTAGGCAAAAGTTCGCAAATGCATAGCTAAACAGGAAATGCAGGCCGTGTCTCGATGAGCCTTCAAGGACAAGGAGACAGCAAATGAGCCTTCAGCAAAAATCAAAATCTAAGAACGCACAAGGAAGCAAAATAGGAGACGTGGAACTTGTCATAGCTTGCCAGCACGGAGATACGCATGCGTTCGAGATGCTGGTCAAACGTTACGAACGGCTGGTCAGCACATCGCTTTTCCGTCTCCTGCATGATCCCGATGATACGCAAGATCTCTCTCAAGAAGTGTTTATTCGTGTATGGAAGTCGCTTAATCAATTGCGCGACGCCAATGCCTTCCGTTCCTGGTTGGCGCATATAGTGACGAATATCACCTACGATGAGTCGAAGAAACGAATGAGGCGCCGGCACGTTGTGTCGGTAGACGCACCGATTTATGCAAATGGTGCGGCTCTGGAAATACCCGACTCATTGCACATGCCCGACGACATCTCCTACCGTCATGAGCTTGAATTGGCGGTGGAACGTGCGATCAGCGAATTGCCCGATCCTTTCCGCACAGCCATAGTGCTGAGAGACTTGCAAGGCCTGTCGTACGACGAGATAAGCGAGGCCACTCACTCCACCATCGGCACCGTCAAGTCTCGTATTGCTCGCGCCCGCCGGAAATTGCAAGTCCGACTGTCCGCATTTCAGGTAAGCTTGAATTAGTTAGCTCAAAGCTCAGTCAGGCAACAAACATTCTGGCGATCCCGGCAAGGTGCCCGAAAAGGCCGCTGTCCGGAGGACAAGATTGAGAACTGACAGGTCCACCGACTGAATTTTCGTGAGATGACTTGATCAGATCAAACTCTGTATCTTCAATATGATGAATGAATTCCTTGAATTGAATCTTGAGCATGCGTCTCATGTCATAGGAGAGCTGATCCAGGGCCACATATGATGCCTTAGCCGAACTGCCGATCCCTGTTGATAGAGCTGACATTTGCCTGCACCTCTTAGAATTCCGAGGATTATAGACGATGGTGGCATACGACGGTTCCGCGAGAGAATTCAATCTTCTCAAATCCTTGGTTTTTTCCGTACTTCGATCTGCCGCTCCTTACAAGCCTGGAAAGCCTTCTTTCAATGAGGAAGATCTTTCTTTCTTCGCCATCTCAGCAATCGTTTTTGCAGCAAGGAACATCAGCATCTCCTGGTCGTCAAACTTTCTGAGCCAAAGATTGGTTTTACTTGGCGGCTCGAGCCACAAAGGACAGCATGAATGAATGTGCTGGCGACGCTAATTTTGCTTTGCGTTTTCACTCAGATGAGCGATCTGCCTTCCGGCGGGTCGCTTGTCGCCCTGGCAGGAGGGGACGGCGGTTGGCAAAAGTCGGCCCAGGAGACAGGAAATGCGACGGAAACAAGCGCGGCAAATGATACCGTACACAGTGATGGCATCGTAGACAAATCCGATTGGCAAAACTTCTCGGATTCAGAGTCCGTGATGCCGAACCCGCAAGCCCGTTCCACCAGATCTGGTATCACCACACCCTTTTCGGCACTCGGGGGGCGACCGAACGATCTGCCGAATTTCCAGATTGTCGATGACAAACTGCTCCGCGGCGGACAGCCGACGGCGACTGGTTTGGGAGCGCTCAAACAAGCAGGCGTAAAGACCATCATCAATCTCAGGAATGAAGACATTCCTGTGGAGCGAGAAAAGAACGTCGTCCAGCTGCTCGGACTTCGTTATGTCAATATCCCCATAGCGATCATGTCGGCACCAACGAAAGAGGACATCGAGCAATTTCTGGCTGTCGTAAACAATGCCGGCAATCAACCTTGCTACGTGCACTGCCAGCTCGGTGAGGACAGAACCGGCACCATGGTCGGCATTTACAGGATCGATCATGGCTGGGGAGCAAACCGCGCCTTTAAAGAAATGGTGTCCCACGGTTTCAAGCCGATGTTGGCCAACATGACTCAGACTCTTTTCGAATTTGCTGCCAGCCGCGGCTGCCGGGACAAACCGCCATCGTCTGAAATCGTCATCCAAGATCTGAAAAAACAATTCAGCAAAATTAAAAGAGCAATCGGCGATTAGACGATGGGATTCGAACAACCGTCAGCCGGATTGTTGGCTCAGCTGCTCGCCCTCGTCTTCGCTTTGAGGAAAGTGTCCATAAAGAAGATTCTGACCTTGAATGCGGGCAAGCGTTCTTGAGGCTCGCATCGCCACGTATGGATTGTCGTCTTCGCTGAGCGCGAAAAGAACTTCCGCCGGCATATTGTGGTTCTCGGCAATGCTGTAGCGAACATCCACACTTTCATCTCTCATAAGCAGGAAAACAATATCTTTCGGAGTGTTCGCATTGTCTGCAACAGCAGCACGCACCGATGGCCATTCGCAGACCGCCAATCTTGCCAGTGCTTCCGCGTTGGTCCTGGGATTTTCCGCTATTCGCTCCAGTATATGGGGAGGCGAATCGTCGATAAGCTCTGCCAGCACCATAGCTGGTGTATTGGGGTTGACGGCCATGGCCCATCGTGTATTCGCATCACTGTTTTGCACTTCAAACTCCCCGGCGGCGCCACAAAATTAATGCCCCTTTGCTCTACCGCTTACTTTGACGCTAGTATCCGACCTTGCCAATACCATACTAGCCGGAAAAACTCAGAGTGGAATATAGCAATTCACATATTAGCATCAGGGAAAAACCCACATTTTTGGCTGAATTGCGCCTTTCTCCAACTGCGGTGTTTACTTGCCAGGCGCCGAGAATGCACATCGGCTGCCGGATCGCCGCCACGAAACCAGGTCACCGCGCCAAAGGCGTATTAAGAAGATTCCCAGATGATTGGAAAGTTGCCGAGCACACAATAGAGCCCATGACAATGGTTATCGCCTGACGGCGAAAAAGCAATGTACGCCTGTGTCGAAAATTTGCCGCTGGCGTATAGACACCTTCACGGCATTAGGCGGTTTAAAGCAGAGGTTGTCCCCCGACCCTCGCTTCTTGTGTAGCAGAGGAGATAGAGATGAATATTATTGGAATGGAGACGGGTTTTGTCCCCATGGGAGTTGCCGAACCCATCAAGGACGGATCGAAAAATGCGCAAGCAGCAAGCAACGATCGCATGTTGGCCGCGAGCCCGCATACTGCGCCCACAATTTTAGAGGCATTAGCGCATACGGCCTCACCTATTGTTCTGGAACTCATTGCCACCAATCCGAATACACCTGGGAATGTGCTTGCCGCCCTATCGCGGCACACATCCGCTCAAGTCAGGGTGGCGGTAGCCGAAAACAAAAACACGCCTCTCGAGATCATTGGCGATCTTATAAAGGATGATGATGCCGACGTGCGGTTCGGGCTGGCGGAAAATCCTCTCCTTCCGGAGCAGATACTAAAAGAGCTGACAGAGGATGACAATCCTTATGTTGTGTCGCGCGCTCAAAAAACGCTGGAGCGAATACAGGCTGAGCGATCACGCTGCGTGATCGGCGGCGCCTGGGGAAGATTTCGGGAAAGAGAAACGCGACGTCGATTGACCGAGCTTTGTGACGAAGCGAGCATGGGGCCCATAAACCAGATCAATCGGTTTTTTGCTAATTTGTACTCTTATGCGCGAGCGTTCTGAAATTTGCCGTGGAGTTTGAGAGTTAGCGCGAAGAAAATCGGGGCCTGGCGTCCCCGATTTTTTTTACGGCGTTTTCATTGCCGTATCGTTTTTGCGAAGCGGTACTCGCTCTTTTTTATTGGGCAAACCTATCCCAGAGAAAGTTATTTCTCCGCCCTTACCATCCAGCCCTGTAGCAGGTCCTATACGCCCCCAAGTGTGAGTCCCAATAACTCCGTAAGGGGAGGCTTTCGGGATTTTTAATCTTCTATACTGCTTCCCTATACGAAGATATATGGGGACTTATTAAGCTCGACCTTAACCTTCGGTAATAATTTTTATAGGCACCGGACAGCACACGGCTGAGCCAGGGAGCTGTCGGATCTTCTATTGGTTCCGGTAGTGAAGTAAAAGCCAGCTTTGCCTGACCGGAACAAAAGGAGGGACAGGTACTTTCCTTCGCTCGACGGATCCACCCCAGGGCATAACTTTGGGAGGCGTTGAAAGTGTTAGTTTGCAATGAATCCGAGCTCAATATTGCTCGCAAGACGATAGACAGAGAAGCCAGAAAGAGCATGGAAAGCGAAGCGGCCCGCATTCGATGGCTGCTCGCGATCAACCCGAACACCCCTCCCCCGGTGCTCGATCATCTGGCGAACGACCAATCGGCACGATTGCTGGAGAGAATCGCCGAAAATCCGCGCACCCATACAACTACTCTCGCCAAGCTGGCAAATCATTGCGATCCGCAAGTGAGAGCGGCTGTGGCAGAAAATATGAACATCTCGATGAAAACGGCCTGGAAGCTCGCCAGGGATGAAAACCCAGACGTTCGCATTCGTCTTGCAGAGGCCTACCATGTGCCATTGCCCGTGCTGCGCGTCTTAGCAACAGACGAAAATCCCTACGTGCAATCGAGGGCATACAAAACGCTCTACAGAATGCTCGAAGAAGTTCAAAAGCTCAGGACAGCCTGAGACAAAAGTTTCCAAACCAAAGACCCCAATTACCCCCCTACCAAGACGATGCCTCTGGTTCAGACGCGATTCTCACCAGAGGCATCGTCCTACTACTGTCGCCGAGCATCCATGCGCGGCGGAACTTTGTCTGCCTTTTCCTCTCAGCGCGATTCCTTTACCGGTGCGGCTTCTCATAGTAGTAAACAAGCCAATCGTCTTGAATTGTCCTCAAGACAAAGCCGCCGATCGCAAATTGCGCCTGAGGCTGGCGAGAGAAATT
>DATNRC010000256.1:0-4421 GCA_036703705.1 Candidatus Obscuribacterales bacterium | reverse complement strand
TGTGTCGCCGGCCAGTTTTTGTGCCTTTTCAATCAGTTTTTTCAGTTCTGGATTTACTTCCTTTGCTTTGTCTTTGGCGGGAATCTGTCCCTGCTCATGGACGTAAAAGCCTTTGCCGCTCTTCTGACCGAGGAAGCCGCTTTCAATCATGAGCTTAATCAAGGGCGCCGGCTGGAAGCGGGGACCGTATTCGCCATAGAGGAAGGCATTGACATGCGCGCAAATGTCTATGCCCGTCATGTCGAAGAGCGTGAAAGGTCCCATTGGCATGCCGAAGGCGACAACAGCCTTGTCGATTTCTTCCGGCGTTCCGGCTTCATCTTGAAGCGCCCAGAGGGATTCGTTCATATAGGGGAAGAGCAGCCTGTTGACCAAGAAGCCTGGACATTCTTTGACTTTGACAGCCACTTTGTGCACGTCGCGGCAGAGGTCCACGGCAAAGGCGACGCTTTCCGGCGATGTTTTCACGCCGGGGATTACCTCGACCAGCTTCATGGTCTGTGCTGGATTGAAGAAATGCATGCCCACTACTTTGTCCGGACGCTTGGTTGCTGATGCGATTTCGGAAATAGAGAGCGCGGAGGTGTTGGTTGCCAGAATGGTTTTGGAAGGGCAGACCGCATCCAGCTCCTTGAAGATGTCGAGCTTGACATTGATTTCTTCGAGGGCGGCCTCGATGACGATATCCAGATTATTGAAACCCTCATACGTTGTCGTGCCTTTGATCTGGCCGTAGAGATAATCCGCCTCGGCCTGCGACAGAACTTCTTTTTTGACGCGCGAATCATACATGCGCTTGATGTTGGCAAGACCTTTGTCAACGTATTCTTGCTTGACGTCCTTCAAAATGACCTCGATACCTGCCTGGCTTAACACCTGTGCAATGCCGCTTCCCATGGCACCGGCGCCAACGACTGCTGCTCTTTGAACCTTCATACACACACCTCGCTGGGTCGTTTTGATAAGGATCAGCTATGCTAGCATTTTTAAGATTTCGATCCGGCGTTATCAAACAATTGTTCGTTTTCTCGGGCAAAACCCACAAAACTGCAGGTTTCTAATGAGTCTAATGACATCTTTGATGAGGCGAACTCTACCGGAAGCGGAGGGCGCAGCTGATGACACGCCAAAACATCTCGGCTGGTTGATGCTCACTGCCCTCGGCATCGGTGCCACCATAGGTGCTGGCATCTTCGTAATGCCCGGACGTATTGCGGAGAAGGCCGGGCCGGCAGGCATTCTCTCCTTCGTCATCACCGGTTTCGTCTTTCTTTTCGTCGGCATTTGCTACGAGCGCTTTTCGCGCCAGGTGCCGCGCGGCGTCTCTGCTTACAGTTATGTTTATCATTCGATAGGCGAAGTCTTCGCCTGGATCGTCGCCTTCGGATTGTTCTGCGAATACAGCTTCGGCGCCTCCGCCGTAGCCATAGGTTGGAGCCAGTACCTGAAAACGGCCGTCAATTACCAACTGCCCTCAGTGCTTATGGGACCGCAACATGTCGAAGGGCAATTTCAATTCGGCGTCAACATCGTGGCGCTGTCCGTGGTGGCAGTGGTGACATTGATCCTTTTATTCGGCGGCGTCAGCAAGTCGGCCAAATTGAATTTTCTGCTCGTCTGCTTGAAGTGCGGGCTTTTGGCGCTTTTCATGGTCGCCGGCACGATGCACATAAATCCCGCCAACTGGCAGCCTTTTATGCCCCAAGGTTGGACCGGGATTATGCAGGGCGCGGCCATTGCCGTTTTTCCTTATGTGGGCTTCGATGCTCTCTACACTTTTGCCCGCGAATCGAAGAGCCTGCGCGACACGCGCCTTTCCACCTATCTTTGCATCGGTCTTGTCGCTTTCCTCTATGTAGCTGTGATGGCTATTGCCACCGGGCTTGCTCCGGTCTTCGTCGACGGCAAGATAAATCCCCTCTTCAAGGGAACGGAGGCATCAGCACCGCTTGCCATGTTGCTCATTTCAGCAGGAGAAGGATGGGCAGGCAAGCTGATTGCCGCGGGCGCCGTGATTGGCATTTTCAACGTGCTTCTCGTGCTCTCCATGGGCGGGCCGAGAATCTTTCGCAACATGGCTGAAGACGGGCTTCTGCCTCCGATCTTTCAGAAGACGCACATGGGCAATCCCACGGTGGGCGTGATGCTCAATGGCTTGATTGTCGGGCTGATGGCGGGATTTGTGCCTTTTGAAGATGTGTCCGACATCATGGTTTTGGGCACGCTGGTTGCCTTCGTTTTTGTGTGCCTCGGCGCTTTGAGAATGAAATTGGTAAATCCGATCGTGCCCATTTTGGGTGCTGTCGGTTGCGTGATTTTGGCACTCAATTTAAACCCGCTTGTACTGCAGGTTTATTGCATAACCTGTCCAATCGGTCTCATCATTTATTTCTTCTATGGCATAAGGCACAGCAAGCTCAGGACGCCTCAGTCCTCGTGAAGTTGCATGCCCCCGCACTCTAAGCCCATTCTTTGCTTTTCAGCGCTGGCTTTGCCTTGCGCGCTGCTTCATCGCCATTGCCCATGCTCGGTCATACAACCTTATAGCGTTACAGTCAGTTTAAGCGCTAAAAACTAGGGATTGCCTCACAAAAAATCAATGCGCTTCCATCCAATTCGAGCCGACGCCGATATCAACAACAAGCGGCACTTTCAACGGCTGATCCATTTGCATCGCATCAGCCACTACCTCGCGCGCGGCGGCAATTTCCTCTTTCGGCACTTCGAGAACCAATTCGTCGTGCACCTGGAGAATGAGGCGCGACTTCATGTTTTTCTCTTTGAGCGTTTTATCGAGGCGGATCATGGCCAGCTTCATGAGATCGGCAGCGCTTCCCTGTAACGGCGCGTTGAAGGCAGCCCGCTCGTCCTGCCCGCGAATGTTTGCGTTGCGGTCGTTCAGATAGCGGAAATAACGGCGCCTTCCCCAGAGAGTCGTTACATAACCTGTCTCTCTTGCTTTCGCCAGCGTTTCGTTGACAAGCTCTCTCACCTTCGGATAACGGCTGAAGTACTTATCGCGGAACTGCTTCGCTTCTTGCGTGGAAACGCCCAGATCGATGCCTGTTCGATAATCGCCTTGCTGATAAACAAGAGCGAAGTTCATCGTCTTGCCGACGCCACGCATCTGCGATGTCACACTATCGAGCGGCACATCGAATATTTCCCCTGCCGTTCTGGCATGTATATCTTGATTTTTCTCAAAGGCGTCGATGAGCGTCTCATCACCCGACATGTGAGCCAGAAGGCGCAATTCGATTTGCGAATAATCGGCAGAAAGCAAGACCGAGTCTTTGTCGCCCGGCACGAATGCTTTTCTGATTCGGCGCCCGATGTCGGTCTTGATGGGAATATTTTGCAAATTGGGATTGGTGCTGGAAAGGCGACCGGTGGCCGCCACTGTCTGGTTGAACGTTCCATGCAGCCTGCCGTCGCGACGGTTGACCAGCTTTGGAAATCCGTCCACGTATGTAGATCGCAGCTTGGAGAGATGGCGGTACTCCAAAATCTTGTCTATGATTGGATGCTCGTTTTTCAAGCTTTCAAGCGCTGCCGCATCTGTAGAAAAGCCGGTCTTCTTTGCCGTTTTCCCTTGCGTCTTCAAATTGAGCTCCTCGAAAAGGACTCGTTGCAGCTGCTGCGTCGAGCTTATGTTGAAGGGATGCCCGGCAAGCTCGAATACCTCCCCTTCCAGCCGCGCAATCTCGCACACAAGCTCCTCAGAGAATGCTTTGAGGTACGGCAGATCGAGGGCGACGCCGTTTTGCTCCATGCGCGCAAGCACCGCTGTGAGCGGGATCTCCATGTCATAGAGCAGATTTTTCTGCGTATCGTCCAGAAGAGGAATGTAATAAGCGGCCAGCTGATAAGTCATGCGGGCGTCGTCTGCTGCATAAACGGCCGCTTTATCGACCGGGACGAAGCCCATCGTCGTTTGCTTGCGGCCAGAGCCGATGACTTCAGTTATCCTGAGCATCTGATAGCCGAACAAACGCTCGACTTGCTCTTTCAAGCCATGCTTTTCATCGGGGTTGAGAATATAGCTTGCCAGCATCGGATCGAAGCATAGGGGCGCAAATTGGAGCCCCTGCTGCGAAAGCACATTCATTTCGAATTTGGCGTTTTGCGCTATTTTGCCGATGGAGGGATTGGCGAGAATGGGCTGCAGCCGATCGGCCACGGTCCGGGCGTCCAATTGAGGACCTCCGATGATGCCGGAGTGCCCGACCGGGATATATGCGGTCTGAATCACTGAACCATCAATGGTGGCATGCTCTCTTGCCACTGCCGGACGCTTGTTTTCGTCGAGCTTGATCCTGTCGCTCCAGGCAAAGGCATAGCCGACGATGTCGCAGTCGAATTGATCAAGACCGCTCGTCTCCAGATCGAGGCAAAGCACCTCCTGTTGAGACAGCTCGTTG
>DATNRC010000255.1:0-5580 GCA_036703705.1 Candidatus Obscuribacterales bacterium | reverse complement strand
TGTCAATTGCCTATTTCGAGACTCTTGGTCTACCCAGACTCTTGTGTCCCACTACCGCTTAATCCGCCGAATCGCCGTATGCGGACCCGCTTGTACGGTGGTGTGGCAGGGAGGGACCGTGAGGTCCCCCCTATGCCGATTGGCCACTGTGTCCCTGTCCAGATAGGAGAACTGGCCCTGAAAATTTGGCCCTCGGTGCCCGAACGTCTCGGTCCCGAATGTTTTGGATTTTGATGGATTCCCGTGAGTTTGTGTTTTTTTGTGGTGCTTGCGATTATTCGTTGTTAGATGGGGGTCCTCAAATTTTTGATTATGTTGCTGTTAGGAATGACAGGCCCTGGTCCGGTTGGCAAGTTGATCCCACCTTCTGCTTTGCTCATCGCGAACTTGGTCACAGTCACTATCGAATGCAAATCTCTAAAGACACGCTTCGTGTGGGCGTTGTTGGTTTTGATTTTGTTTTCTGCTCTAGCTTTCATGGTTATAGTCTCCGTGGAGCGACAATCCCATCTTGCAACTGAGAAGTGAGGAAGGTGTGAGCACTGAAAAGTCATCGCTTGTGTACAATTGTGTATACAAGCATGTCTGCGGGAGCTGATTCGCAAATGCGTAAAGAAGCCAAGACAAAGTATCCAGCAATTCGGGTTTCGGCCTCGGCTAAGCAGTATCTCTATGAAAGAAGCCAGGCAATAGGCTCCTCTATGTCTGATGACGTTGATATGCTCGTTCGGGAAGACGCCAGGCGATAATGGTTCCGCGAGGCGAAGGAATTGTATGCAAATGACCCTGAGGCTCTAGCTCAGCAGAAGGAAGAGATCGCAGCAATTGAAAGGGCGCTCTTTGATGAATAAGCTTCCTAAAAGAGGGGAGGTCTGGGGCATCCAACTTGGTAGCGGATGGGGGCATGAGCAATCGGCCGCAAGGTATTGTCTCATCATTGCCCATGATGAGTTGAATGAGAATTACAAATACTTTGGCGTTGTAATTGTGATTCCCACTACCAGCAAAGGTCTGGACAAGCCACATCCTTTCCGCGTAAGGGTAGCGGCAGGAGAGGCGAATCTTCCACAGGCAACGGCTTTCATGTGCGATCAGATATTGCGCATAGATCCGGAAGCGCGATTGGGCCAGTGCGTTGGCAGAGTCAGCAGCATTACCCTGCATCGGGTTGAAGAAATTGTGAGGAATCTGTTGGATTTATAGCGGCGCTTCTGAAAATCGAGGACCGGCGAGCGGATTTACCCTAACCTGAATTATGCATGGATGAATAATCCAGGCTAACGCATGTTCTAACCCAAGGGGATCGTCGGGCTGCCTGCGGGAGCGCCGGCGTTCTGTTTTTGCCGGTACATGGCCGGGTTTGTCCGCAATTGCTGCGCCTCATCGCGCTTGCCTGTATGCTCAAGAAGCTCGGCGTAAGCGTTTTGCACCTCGCGGAATTTTGCTTGGTCGACCGCTCCCGGCGCGCGCAACATTGCATCCATGGCTTTGCCGTAACCCGCCATGGCACTGCGATAGTCGCCGGTCATTGAATAGCAATGAGCGAGCTTAGCTTGCGCGTCGGCAAAGTCCTGCCCAACCGCGCCTGTATTGGCCTCGATGGTCTGCAAGCCGGCTATCAGCAACCCACGCGCTTTTTGCATATCTGTATTAGGATGCCCGGGTTTCAGATAAAAGTCCGCCATTCTTACCTGCGCCTTTGCTGCTTCGACAGATCCGGGTGGTGCCTGTTGCATGCGCAGATTGACGGCTTGCTGAACGAGGCGCTCCGCCTCGTCAGCCATCTGTTTGGTTGAATTGAACGCTGTAAGCTGATCGGCGATGTCCATGAGCAAATCACTGGAGGTGAGCTTTATTTGCCTTGTTCCGTGCAACCTGGACACATTCAGCAATTTGCCGCGATATTCCTCTGCCGCTTGCATATTGCCTGTGCCTTGATAAAACTTGGTCAAGCCCAGAATTGTTGACGCCGCTTCCTCGGGCAGCAATTCACTGCCTGCTTTGTCGAAAAGGAGAGCGGCTTCTTTCCAGGCATCTTCTCCGGCGCGGCTGTTTCCTTGTGCCATCTCAACCCTTCCCAGGTTGGCGAGCACAGTGGCGATTTGCGTGCCGGGCACTCCTGGTTGCGCTCTGAGCGAGGCAGCAAGCGCTCTCAGATCAGTTGCTGATTTCTTCAGTTGCTCCGGATCTTTTGATGCCAGAGCTGTATCTGCAAGCTGTCTGGCATCTGCGAGGCGCTTATCGAGAGGCGCATCGGCTGCCGCTTGCGGCTGCCGCCCGAGCGCACGTTGAGGCAAATCTTTGACATCAAACCGGGGAAAATCGGTTGGTGCGGAAGCGGCGCGCTCGCCTCTTGCTTCAGCAGCCTTTCGTTTGTAGAACTCTGCTTGTTGCGGATCTTGCCCATCAGCGGCAAGACGCGACAAACGATCGTATATGGGCGCCAGGTCTTTATGGCTTTGCCCCAACTCAGCCGCCATGCGCATCATCGTCGCGTATGAATAAGCAAAGCTATTGGGATCGCCGCCAATGCGTTGGTAGAGATCTTCTACTTTCGCCCATGCTGCTGCAATTGCCTGGCGATCGTTTGCAGCCTGCAAATCTTTAGCCTCAGTCGTGAGCTTTTTGAGATGGTCCAGAATAGCCACTCGTGCTTGCTCCTGCTGCTCTGCCGAGACGGCGTCTTTCTCGTTGCCTTTGTCGAGAAGCCCCCAGGCGGCGCTGGCGCGCAGAGTGGCATTGTCGCTTGAGAGCGCACGCACCATCGCAGCCACGCGAGGATCGGTCTTGCCGCTCAGTGATGACTGCTTCTCACTGCCTGTCCGGTCCAGCAAGTCGATGAGCGGTTTGAAGCTGGAATGATCGGAGCCGAGCAATTTCCCGGCGTGGTTTACTGCATCGTACAAAGCGGCCTCGCCGGCCGGCTCGCCCGGTTTATACAGATCTTGCATCAACTTCAGTTTTTCAACCACGATTTCAGGAGAAGGCTTGTTGGCGCCCCGGACTGCGTGCTCCAGCATGCTTGCTGTATGCGCCATGGCAATGAGCGCCGCGCTGCGATCGGCTGTGACGATTCGCCGTGCTTCTTCTTTTGTCTCTTTGCCGTGCGCGGCCA
The DNA here is from genome assembly GCA_036703705.1 of Candidatus Obscuribacterales bacterium. GTDB lineage: Bacteria > Cyanobacteriota > Vampirovibrionia > Obscuribacterales > Obscuribacteraceae > DATNRC01. The sequence continues at coordinate 2,465 of DATNRC010000255.1, read as the reverse complement.
GATCCACAATTGTTTTGAATGCTTGCTCGCGGGCGGATTTGGCTGCGTCGCCGCTGAAGTTCTTCTGGCTGCCCAGGTATTTCGCGGCTTGCATGCGCAGGTTTTCGTTGACCGCGGGGTCGGCTACGATTTGCACCATTTGTTTGATCGCAGCCTCTTTCTGCCTATCATCTGCCTTGTGCTCCGGCTTTGTGAGAAGCTCATGGGCGGCAGCGAAGCGAACATCAGCGCTATTTTTTTCGTCGGCAGCGTCGGCGGCGAGCACCGAGGAGTAAGACTGTCCGTCGGGCAAAAACGCTCGTGCGAGCTTACCGTCTTTCAGCTCTTCAGCGACGATTCCGGCGCTGGTCGACCTCAGGCGGATCTGGCGACCGTCGCCGGCGTCATGCATATGCGAGCCACCGGGAAATGCAGCCGTCATGAGAGCGCGCAGCTCCTTAGACGTTCCATTGCCATCGACGAGCATTTGCGCATAGGCCCCTGCCAGTGCTCGCTTGCCGTCATCATCAGTTACGGCTTTGAGCAGCTCTTTTGCATCATTGCGATAGCCGTCTCTCGTTCCATTCACTGACAGATCGGCGATTACTTTGATCGCCTTTTGACGAGCGGGATCTGACGACGGCAGCTTGGAATTCATGATCACGGTTGCCGCGGCAAGCTTTACGCGCTCATTCTTCTCGGACATAGCCATGCTCAGATAGCCCAGTCCTTTGTCTCCCGGCTTCAGATCGTAGCCTTTATAGGCGTTGAAAATCTCCTGCACCGTCACTTCTGCGTCGGTTTGCGTCGTTTTGCCGTCCGTGCGCTTGTCTTCGAGCACTGCCTTCAATTTGGCGGCTCTCTGCTCGGCATTGCTCGTGGTATCGGGCGTGGTGGTGTCCCACATTGTCTTCACCGAGTCTCTGAGCTCGGCAAGCACTGCTGCCGCTTCTTTCTTGACAGCGGGAAACTCGGCCTTCTGCGCCAATGCCTCCAGCACAGGATGTTGAGTGTGGTGCTTCATGTCACGCAAGAGCTTGATCAGCTCTTGCTGATAGTGCTCGCTGCGAACGCCGGGCGGGACGCGATCAAGCTCTGTTTGCAGCGCATCGGCAATGACATCGCCGACCTGCTGTCTGCTCAATGCGAAGAGCTGCGGCCTGTAGCCGGGATCTACAGCCTGCTTGGCTCTGTCGGCTGGATCGAGCCTGGTGCTTGGTTTGATCAACTCCTTGAACCCTGTCTGGTCTTCAGGGCGGAAGCCAAAAATCAGTGTGCTCAATACGTGTGAAGGCAGTCCCTGTTCGTTGACGAGTGCTTTCTTGATCAGGTGCGCCGTCAGATCGCGGCTTCCACAGCCGGGTCTGCAGCATTCGGCAAGCGCGCGCGCTGCGTGCTCGCGCCAGTCGTGATTGTATTGCCGTTGCCACGTAGTGCCAATTTCGTCCGGGTTCCACTTATCTCCTTTGTAGTCCAGCGTCAAACCTGGCGTGCCGCCATAATTTTCCTTATTGGTCATGAGGTAGAACAACGCCATTCGCGCCTTGTTCGCTTGCTCACCTTCGCCTTTTGCGAGCTCTTTCAATTGCTGAAACTGGGACCAGCGTTCGTTCCCGAGCGCGTGGATTATCTTTTGCTCTTCCACTGCCTCTGCCCATTTACTGTTCCAGAAGCGGCTAATCGGAAGATCCCCCTTCGCAGCTGCTTCAGAACGGGCTCTGAGCGTGGACTCCCGCAAGAGAGGGAATTTCTCGTCGAGGAATTTGGCACTGTCAAATCCCTTGAGCTCAGGATATTTGTCCAGACTGATCAGCTTGGCGAGAGTCTCTTCGTATTTCTGTTTGTATTCGCGCGAATCAGGCTCGATGCGCTTCAACTCCCAATCAATGTCGCGCAATTGCTGGGCGACTTGCGGATCTGCCTCTTTGTCGATCAGATCAAGCGCCATGCCGCGCAGCTCTGTATCGCCCAATCGCTTCAGCGCATAAACCGCTGCCGAGCGAACCCTGGCATCTTTTTCTCCAGCAGAGATTTCTTCATTCCCGACTTTGACCTTAGGCTCGGCAGACACATATCTGCGGATGAGGCCAATAGTTTGCGCATCTCTTGAGCCCAAATCAGCAAGGCCGAGTATGGCGGCGGCACGAATCTCCGGGCTGTAGGCAGCGAAGGTATCGCGTTGAGGGTCGAGCAGATCTTTATACCGGCCGACAAGTTTTTCCTTGAGGGCATCGTGCTTGGCTCTATCGCCATCTGCCGGATATGTGTCTATAATGAGCGATTTCATTCGCGACATGACTTCGAGCACTGCCGCTTGCTCGCGCTGGTTGTCGGGCACGCCCAGGAATTTGATCACATCATCTCGCAGGCGATTGGCGAGCGCAGGATCTTGTTTGCTCAATTCCTTCATTCTGTCGGGAAGCAGCTCTCTGACCACACGTTCGGCAAGATCCGGCCGCGTGCTGAATGAGCCCGCGATTGCTTTT
>DATNRC010000254.1:0-6895 GCA_036703705.1 Candidatus Obscuribacterales bacterium | reverse complement strand
AAATGGTGCAAACCTGGTGTAAACCTGGTGCAAATGTTCACTGCCGCACAGGCAGCTCAGAAACAGTCGCAGACTGTGACTGACGTAGCGACAGCGTTCACTGCCGCACAGGCAGCTCAGAAATCTACGCGCGCGTTGCCGCGCGCGCAGATATGGTTTACTGCCGCACAGGCAGCTCAGAAAGAGGGGGACAAGCGTCAACCCCTGGAGGTAGGGTTCACTGCCGCACAGGCACAGGCAGCTCAGAAAGCTACGCCGTATCGCACCGATGGAGCGTCACTGTTCACTGCCGCATAGGCAGCTCAGAAACGCCAGCGCTGACTGGTTGAGGGTTGCTATCTCGTTGACTGCCGCATAAGCAGCTCAGAAAGAGGGCGCCACCACGGATGATACTACGATTTAGTTGACTGCCGCATAGGCAGCTCAGAAGATGTGGTCCGTAGATATTGACACCCATACGCATGTATGCTACCCTTTGATGAGTAGTTTAGTTGTCGTTAGAGGGCGAATCAATGGCCACGCCGGTGCGGAGGTACAGTGATGACCAAGCGCCCAAATTGCGCAATGGCGACTGCATGACGCGTGAGGAATTTCACCGCGCGTATTGTGCGATGCCGGAGAGCTACAGGGCGGAGCTGATTGGCGGCATCGTTTTTGAGCCTTCTCCGGTAAGTTATCCTCATGGCGAGAGTGATTTCTTTATAGCCACTCTGCTCGGCGAATACAGAGCAGCAACTCCCCATGTTGGTGGTGCCCAGAATGCGACAGTGATGTTAAGCGATGAAGATGAGGTTCAACCGGACCTTTTTTTGAGAATTGAGCGCGAGTCACTGGCGCATTCGCATAAGACGGATGATCTGTACATCTCCGGTGCGCCGGAGCTGGTCCTGGAAATCGCATACTCCAGTCGGGCGATCGATTTGCATTTCAAAAAGGACCGCTATGCGCGTGCCGGTGTAATTGAATACATTGTCGTCTGCCTCAGCCCGAAGACTTTTTACTGGTTTGATTTGCGTGCCGGCAAATTGCTGGAGGCGGACGAAAACGGCGTGTATCGCTCCGCGGTTTTTCCTGGACTGTGGATACACGGTACTGGTCTAATCGATCTTGATTATGAGCTGACAAAGAAGGTATTGAAGCAGGGCCTTAAGTCGCCTGAACACAGAAAATTCATACAGGAATTGAAGCGGCGATGAAGCTATGCCACAGGCGACTGGGTGCGCAGGTGAGATAGGTGCGCAGGCTGACATGAATTCGCAGGGCGAAATTGCCGCCTTTTTTCCTGTGAGTGATGATTTTCTTGCATTTTAGGTTTTGAAAGCTAGCACTACGGCAGCGAGGCGCTGCTGAATTCTTGTGCGCACATGACGCCGCCGTTGGGCAGACGGGCGATGCCGATGCCAACGCAAGCGTGCTCGGGGTTGAGAATGTTGGAGCGGTGATTGAACTGATTTGGCGGCTCCGCCATCATCATGTCTTCGCAGCCTTTCACCATTGCCGCCGGTGTCATTAGTCCTACTTTGGTGGCAATGTTCTCAAACACGGGCGCATTGATGCCGGCTGCCCGTGCGCGATCCATTGGCAGCAGGCCATCGGGATTTTTATGGTCGAAATAACCGCGCTGTACCATATCTTCTGCGTGCGCTCTTGCAACAGCGGACAGGCTGCTGCTGAATGCAATGGGGCTCGATCCGTTCGCTTTGCGATCGGAGTTGACTAGCTCAAACATATAACGTTCCAGTGTGGCGGCGGAAAATGGCTGATTGGCGACCGATCTCGATGTCACCCCCAGTGTCACGCCGCCACCGGTAGCGCGTGCAACAATAGTGGAATCGGTTAGTGCCGCGCCGTCCTGTGGCTCGATGTTGGTATAGGAAATGGTTGGAGTGTAGCAATCCAGCTGTCTGTCCCCTTGCCTGACGAAGACGACTCGCAATTGCCCGGAGGGCGTTGTGTCAAGGATTCGGTCGGCATCTCGCGCTGATTGCACGACTCGATTGTTCAATTGCAACAAGACATCACCGGCGGTGAGTCCGATTTGTCCCGCCAAACCGCCGCTTGCAGAAGTTATGTACAATCCCCTGTTGTTTCCTCTTGCGGTGACGATATATCCTGGGACGCCGGTGGCCGACAGCCGCTGCGATCTTTCCTGGCGGCTCGATAATGTATAAATTTGCTTGACGGGCTGCGCGGCATCAGCTTGCATGCTGTAAGAGAAGATGCCGAATAGGGCCAGCGCAGAAATCGACAACGACGCAAGCGCAACGTTTGCGGCCCCATGCGCGATCTTCTGCGCGATTCCATGTGCGATCTTCTGCGCGGTCCCACATGCGATCTTCTGCGCGCGCTGATGCCGTTCTTTCATAAGTCTATTTGACAAATTGCTGAACATACTCAGAACACTTCGGATAGTGCGTCTCCAGTCCAGGTTGCCGGGGCTGAATTCCTGCTCTGTGGCTGCACGCTGTAGCGAACAATTCGGCGAACAGCTCTGAAGGACCAGTATCTCCGCCTTGCGTGTAGTAGTAATATTTTGTCTTGGCCGTGTTGGAGAGTCTCGATGTCTCCTCCTCATAGATCTGTTTGAAAGCTTCACGCGCTGAGATATCACCGCGCGCGTTATCAAAGGCATGACCCATCTCGTGCAACATGGTTTCATCGGCGCTGTCATTGAGCCGCGGCGGGGCACTGCGATATGACACGCGCTCTGGTATCACGATCTGCTTTTCAGATGGGCTGTAATATCCCGGACAGTTGTCGTACCCGCCACCATGAATGTAACCGCGCGGTTTGTTCTTGCTTGCTTGCGGATCGAGTTCTGGGATTGTTGGCGTGATTACGATTTTTATGCCGTTTGAAATCAGTGTGTTCTTTACGCCGAGCGGCACAGCGACAAGCGACCGCGCAATCAGGTTTTTGATTTCATTGGTTTCGCCTGTTTGCCGGTGCACCTTGAGCAGCTTCTGATCTTCCGCGCTCAGCGTCACTGGCGCTTCCGGTGAGGCTGCGCGTCCTTGCGCCTCGGCGCTCACTTGCATGCTCGACGATATTCTCGACGATGTGTCCGATCGCGTCTGAGCTTCCCTCACAAGCGTCTGCCCGAGCCGTTGGAGCCCTTGCCGCGCATAGGTGAGAAGCGGTTCCGGCGCTTTGAGTTGTATTGCCGCCCGGTAATGATATACAGCCTTGGCACTGGCACCGAGCTGTAAATAGCTGTTGGCGAGCATGTAATGAGCTCGCGGATCCGCTGCCGCCGGTCCTGCCGCAGCAAGGCTAAGCAATTGTGCCGCCTGTTTGTAATCTCCCTTCTGATAGGCGGCGTATCCCTGCGCAAGGTCGTCGGCAACCGCGGGTAAAAGGTGGGCGCAGGCTGCAAGGGTTGATGAAAGGATGAAAAGAAGACGGGTGGTTTTCATGTTCTACGAAAATCTACTTATCCTTAGCTGGTAATACCAAGAGATTGAATTGGCTAAACGATCCGGCGCCTGCGTCACTGGAAATTGCCCATGGGAATTTCGCGTATGGACAGAGGGCAGGGTGGCGGCTATCATCCTGCCAGGCTGGATGAACATATTCCCTCGACGTCACTCTGCGTGATAGCCATATGTTCCAGCTCAAGGATGTTTTTATCGATCGGTCTTTTGCCGGCGTCCAGGCCGAAAATCCTGACGAGCCTCTGCGCAAAGAGAGCGACCTTTGTACTCTTCCGCGAGCGCAGGAGCGCAGTGACAGGAAGCGCGAAACTGAAAGTAAAGCTACCGCGCTTACGGATTTTGAAAAGAAGCACGGCGTGACTGTTGAGCAGAAGGACGATAAATACATCATCACGCTCAAGGCTAATGGCGTTGACGAGGAGATTGCTCGCACGGAAGCCAGCGCCAAGGGGCTAGAGCAGGCGGAGAAAGAGTTAGGAAGGCGTATTGCCGAGAAGAAGAAACATCTCGAGACGACGTTCAAGGTTTCCTTCAGCACGGATGGTGAGGATGTTCTCAACCAGTGGATTGAGAAGCAAGACTGCTCATGGGAGCGGGGCGCGATGATAAAGGCGCGTGGTCCCAATCTCAATGAGCTTGCCGGAATCGAAGCGGCACTGTACCGGGCGCAACCGAGCCACCTGACGAGGGACGGTCAGCAAGGAGTGAAGTTTTACTTCCTCACAGACAACTATTACAGAAAAGATCCGGCGCTCGCATATTTCATCAGCGGCGACAAGAATGGGCGGCAGGCGGTTTATTTCGAGCCTGGAGCCAACGAAGGAAAACCAGCTACGGAAGCCGATGCAGATAGGATGGGCAAACATCATCTCTACAGCATTGAAGCTGTCGCCCATCATGAATTGATGCACAATGCACAGCACAACATGGGTTGGAGCACGCCGAAGACGAAAGAAGGATGGGCGCGGGCAGTCGGCTGGATGCCCTTTGAAGATCCAAAAACGCACGAGACAAAGTGGATATTCAGAGGCAAGGAAGAGGATTTGTACCGCCGCGACAAAGATCACTGCAAAGACGAAGCAAAATGGTGCTCTTGCACTAAGGCCGGCGGATTGTTGAATGCCGGCGCGCAAGAAGTGGCAAGCGTCAAGCAGGCAAAACATTTCACAGGCGATGAAATCAGGGATCGCGCACTGGTCAAGCCGTGCACATATTACTTCGTCAATCCGCTGGAGATGTTCGCTGAGGGCGGAATGAAATATCGCGTCAATGAACGCCGCCGAGAGGAGCTGCTGACTGAAAGTCCGACTTTGTACGAGGCAGTGAAAAAGCATGACCAGTATGAAATCAATCGCACCTATGGTGTTGACGCTTCTCAACAGCCGAAGTACATCCGCAAACCTGATGGTTACCTGGCGCACAACACGGCGGAAAGCAGAAAAGCTATTGAGGACTTCGAGGAACGGGTAAAGAATAAGGCGAAGGATAAGAGCAAAAGGTAGTCGTGATGGATGCATCAAAACTTCCCGAATTTGAGCTTGCCAACGAATCAGATGATGCCGGCTGGAAACCTGAAGACGGTTGGAGCGGCATAATGCCTGGGCGTTCAACTGTGGAGCAAGTGTTTGCTGTGCTTGGTCAACCCGATGAACACAGTGAAATGGCAAACGGTGATTGCTTTGACTTCAAGGGCGGACTGATACGCATAACCATTCTTTCGGGACAATCTGCAATTTCGAAAATCTGGCTCTCGGGTGATTTGAGCGATGGCAATCTCATACCTGCGACACTGGAGGAGGCCGTCTGCTGCTTCGGAAAGCTAAATGCAACGAAGCGCGACGCCATGCACGCGCAAATTTTTGAAAGGCCCGGTGTGCGCGTTGCTTGCAATCCGTCCGAGCCGAGGCTGTCGATTCGGTGGCTCGAGCTTTATGAATACTAGCTTTTATTTTTTTTGTCCGACTTCGAGTTTTGGTCTTCGATTGCCGGTTTGGCGATTTCCTTAAGTCTTTGGAAGATGGCTGGATCCATCGTCGCCACGAATTTACGGCCGTCGGAAAGCTCGCATGTGACGTCGACTTCTTTGCGGTTGCCGCTGATGAAGTGCCCGGCAATGGCTCCTGCAAACGCTCCCAGCGGTCCGAAAAATCTGAAGCCGGTCACGGCGCCGATGCCGGTGCCGATGATCGCCCCCACGGGGTTCGAATCGCCCACTCCCTTGAGGTCGATTTTGGCAATCTTGCCCGACAGCTCGACCGATTGCTGCGCTGTGATGGTTTCACCGGGGAAGGCAAAAAATGGCGCTTGCAGCAAAACCGAGCCGTTCAAGTCCCAATAGCCTTCCGGCAGGTCACCGGCAATTACACGCACCTTGGACGAGTCGAGTTTGTAGAGCAAGTCTTCAATGATCACGGTAAGCGCTCCAAAAAGAGAGCATGCGGCTCCTTCAGTATACTCCAGGCGTGCCCCCACAGCCGATGCCCGGATCACGCGCTCTAATCCCAGCCGGCATAAACCTCTTCGCGGCGATTGCTCAGTGTTGGTGATTTTGTCTGCACGAATTTGACGCGATCTTTCTTCAGCTCGCTCAACAACAAACCCTCCGTCTCAGTCAGGCTGGCAAGCATATAGCCCATAGGGTCCACAATCATGCTGCGTCCTGCATAGTCCGGACCGGTTTGCACACAAACCGCCGTGTAGATATTGTTTTCGATTGCCCGTGCTCGGACGAGCACCTCCAGCTGTTCATCTTTGTATGGTCCTGCATACCATGCGCATGGAATGACGATTACGTCAGCACCCCTGACAGCCAGATGACGGGCCAATTCCGGAAATCTGATGTCATAGCAGGTCATGACAGCGACCGAGATACCGCGGCATTGAAACACGAATGTGTCGCCTTCGCCCGGCTGGATACGATCCGACTCCCGCCCGCCGAGCGCATCAAAGAGGTGAATCTTGCGATACTTGCCGACAATGCGCCCCTGATAGTCGACGACGAAAACTGTGTTGAACACACGCTTTCCGGCGGGCGGGCTCTCGAACATTCCGGCCATAATCCACATTTGATACTGCATGGCAAGCTGTTGCAGCGTGAGCACGAAAGGACCGGTTTCAGGCTCTGATGCTGCAAACAAATTGTCCGTCGGCTTGCCGAATCCAAACATCGATGCTTCGGGAAACACGAGCAGATCGACGCCTTGTGACGCTGCCTCCTGGACAAAATGCCCAATCTTGTTCAAATTCGTTGCCTTGTCGAGAGAGACTTCAATCTGAGCAAGAGCAATTCTCATCGATGCACTCCAGTGTGAGAAAGCCGGTGCGGCCACCTCGATCCATAGAATGAGCTTAGCAGGAGATAGCCGTCAAAGTTCCACTTGAGGACCTGGAAATTCCTGGCGACGTTCTTCCGTCTCCTGAGCTTGCGATGGATGGCGATCGCGGCGTGAAATGTTCCAAAG
>DATNRC010000253.1:0-4665 GCA_036703705.1 Candidatus Obscuribacterales bacterium | reverse complement strand
CGCAATATCGGGACGCGCCCGCGAGCCAATCGCAGTCCGGCAATACGAGCAGCACAACAACGGGCCACGGCTTGCTTATGGCCCCCACTCGGCCGCACATCAGGATGACTTCCCTTTGTGATTGTTCGTTCAGCTTGCATCGAGTTTTTGTTTCGCGTGCTCATACTGTCGCCAGACCAGAGACGGCTCGCAGGTGCGTCCCGACCGAGGCTTCTGCCTCGCTCCACCCTGTTGCGTTGTCCCGAGAATTTGCTTACCGTTCTCTCAGAATAGGCGATTGCGTGCCGGAATATAACCGGACCATGCCTGATGTTGGCATGCCCGTTGTTCCCGTAGCGACCTCAGGGTTATTCCTGGCTGACCTGCCGTGGGCTGCTTTGCCGATGCGACTTAAAATCGAAGGATCTTTTCGCAAACGCTATAGGTTTAGGCAAGAAAGCTATCGCTTTTGCGCAATAAATCAGCAGTTCTAAGTCGTTTAGGACTTAGAAAGTTATAGCTGATGAGATTACATGAGGGTCAATCATCAGTCGTTCAACACGCGGACGGAGAAGCCTGAACACAACACGTGAACGGGCAGCCTTAACGAAAGGGGCAGCCTGAATGAAACACGCGGACGGAGAAGCCTGAACGAAACGTACAAACAGGCGGACTGAATGAAACACGCGAACGGGCAGCCTGAATGAAACAGCAATGGCTTTGCCAACTCACCATTACATCCCGCTGGGCACGGAGATGGGAAGCTCACCGGCAAGCGCCGGTTGCTGTGATTTTTGCTTGTGCGATGCGTAGGCCAGGATAGCCTCCACCTGCCCGAGATAACTCGCTATGTATTGCGCCCGGAAGCCTCGCTGAATAAAAGCCTCAAGACGCAGCCAGTTCTTCACCGTGCCATGCAGCGACGTGACGTCCTTGAGGACATTGTCGATCTCATCAGACGTCGCCTTCGGCCCCAACTGATGCAAAGAACGCTGGATGGCGTCTATCTGCATGAGCACATCATTGGTGCTGGCCTGATCGGAAAGGATGTGGGTGCGCGGATCTTGCAGATAGCGATTGACGAGGGCCGCAAAGTCGCCCACAAGCAGCCTGCTCGCCCTCAAAGGCTCCGACTGCGGAGTAAGAAGCGGCTGCTTTCTATATGGACCGACCTTGAGGACGTTCAGCTTTTTGTCGTCCAAGTGGGCCACGGCAAACATCGTCGTTCCCAGCGTTCCTGTTTCGCGGGCCGAGTCAAGCTGCTCGATGAGCCCGGCGGTGTCGAGCTGGCGAATGGAAAGTCCAGGATAGACAAGGGCGCGATCGCCTGTCGATTCGCGCACATAGCCGGCCATGTTGGTCAGTTCCTTGGCATTGTTGACATATGTCATCGGATTGAGCGTATCGACCCAGCCGTTTGCCACCCATGTCTCCCATTCCTGCTGGATGGCATTTATTCTCATGCGCCGCGGCAGGGCGTAGACGGCAGCAGAGATTTTGATGTCCGGCTTCACCTGACGCAACGTCTGCGAAACGTCTTTTACGAAATTGTTGACCTGAGTGACCTTCCAGGCTTGAAACACCTGTCTTGTCTCATCATCCATCTTATCGAGATTGAGTCCGGTTTCCTGCTCGAAACGCGTGCGCCCCAGCCAGTTGAAGCCCATCTCCTGGCCTTTGTTGTTGAAGGGATAACGAATATAGTCGAGCTGAATGCCATCGACTTTGTATGTCTTGAGAATCTCAAGCATCAAATCTTTGGGGTATTGCCTTGCTTCGGGCACCGACGGATCGAGCCAGAATTCGTGCTGTCTCGGCGGCACCAGAGCGCCGTTGGCGGCGGCAAGCGCCCAGCTGAAATCGCGCGAGGAAAGAACCGGTCCGGGATATTCCGCGTCCTTGCCTATGATTGGATTGTGCCGGGCATTGCCGACAGCGAACACCCAGACCCAGGCGTGCAGTTCCATGCCGCGTTTGTGAGCTTCATTGACGGCTGTGCCGAGTGGATCCCAGCCGATCGTGTTGGGATTTTGCTCCACCAATTTGCTCGGGTACATCGTGAAGCCGGCATTGTTTGTCTCGAAATAAACGACGTTGATGCCTGATGCTTTCAGGCGATCGAAAAGCTGAGACAGCGCTTTGGCACCTTTCATGGAGACAATGGTGCCGCGATCCAGCCACACCGATCTCGCCTCGACCGGCCTTACCGGCATTGCCTGCGCGAAAGCAAGGGAGAACAACTGCCTTGCTTGCTGCAAGTGCGAATCGGCCTCATAAAATTTGCGAGCGGAGTAGGCTTCCTGAAAACCCTTTATGTGCTCAACGGCGCCATCATAGTTTTGTTGAATGACTTTGAAAGGAACAGCAAGCTCAGCTTGTTTAGCCGTCTTTATTGTTTCCTCCGTGCGTTTGGTCAAATACTCCAATTCCTGGCTGATCGTTTGATAGTCGGCAAAACTGATTTGCACCGCCGCTTGCTGCGTCAGGCCAGGGACAAGCTCCTCAAGAGAAAGCGAGAGAAGATTGGAATTGGTTGTTATTTCTCCCTGCACGCCAGGAGCCCAGCCCAGGAAAATAGTGTTGCCCTTGCGAACGATGGCCGGTCCTGCGTCCTTGCCCAGGACATCAAACCAGCGGGCGAGCGAATTGGCTGATTCGCCCATAGTGATGTCCGCGTGCACGGAGCCGATGGCAAATTCTTCCGAGACGGGAAGCGGCGTACGCGGCCAGTTGAGCTTTTGCTTTTCCGCAATGTTGGTCTGGCGTGCCACCGTAACACCGGCAAATTGCTCCAGTGCCTGCGCCCCCGGCAGCACGGTGCCACCACAATCGGTGATCAGCAGCTTGCCACCGCCTCTGGTGAACTCAATCAGGGACGACACCACGTCGCTTCCCAAATCGGCAAGCAACGGCACAATAATTACTTTGTAGCCGCTTGTCTTGCCGGGACCGGCAAGCACGTCCTCATCGCTCAATTCGTCGTAGCGAATGTTGGCGTTTTCCAGGGCATGGCGAAACTGCTGATAGTCGTCTTCAAAAGTGCCAAGATGCTCATCTTGATATGCAGTGGCGTTCTTCGCGCTCTTCAAAACCGCCACGGGCGAGCTTGCCAGCGCAGCCGGAAGATATCCGGCCGCAAAGATGGCGAAAATGGCCAGGCAGCTCATAAAGAGCTTGCCGGCAATTCTTCCCAATTGACGCGCACTTGGCATAGATTTCACTTGAAACCCTCCGCAACTCTCAATCATCTGACACGTACTTGCTTCATTACCCGATCTAAGTCTCTTTTCGTTTCCCGCTTGGCTATCGACTGCCGCTTGTCATAGAGCTGCTTGCCTTTAGCAAGCGCGAGATCCAATTTAGCCCAATTGCCTTTGAAAAATAATTTGAGAGGCACAAGCGTCAGCCCTTTCTCTTGCGTCTTGGACTTCAACTTCGTGATTTCTCGCTTGTGCATGAGCAAGCGCCGCTTTCGAACCGGGTCATGATTGAATCTGTTGCCGTAGTCGTAAGGAGATATATGGCAGTTGTACAACCAGAGCTCACCGTTTTCGATGCGCGCAAAGCTGTCCTGCAAATTAGCTTTCCCATTGCGCATGGACTTGACTTCGGTGCCGACCAGCTCAATGCCGGTTTCGTAAACTTCAATGACTTCATATTCATGCCGCGCTCGCCGGTTGTCGGCGACGACCTTGATTTGAGGCTTGCCCTCGCGATTGGATTGCGAGGCGGTTGCGGCTTTGCTCATTTGAAGTGTCAGGCCAATGCTAAGAGGGAACAGACATGCGCGGCGCCACAAGCGGCGTCAGAAGTTCAGTATAAAACTTTCACAGTTGAGTTTCCGCCTCAATCTCAGCAACTTGATTAAACGTCGTCGTTGAGCAGCCTTTTTTCGCACAAACGCAACATTAGCTCTCTTGGCAAGCTGATGTTATGATTTTAACGTTGGCTTAAAGAGAAGAAAGATGCAGCCTCTGACGCATCCCAAGGAGAGTCGGCCGTGACAACCATCAAGATTGAGCCGTTATTTGCAACCGATACCGCTCAGGCCCGCGCTCTGCTTCGCTGTCACAACGAGCCCATGCCGTACGAGAGCTTCTGCGCCGAAGATGCGCTGTCCCTCAGAGGGCTGACATTTTTCCAGCACTGGCTGCCTTCTTCCATGCATTTCGCCCCCTCCATCTATGTTGCCAAGGAAAGCGGATTGGACATAGGGCTCATCTCTGTCTCTCACGTCGGCAAGTCGCGGGCCTGCTGGCGCGTCGAGCACCTGGTCGTGCACCCCAATCACCGGGGCAGGGGCATAGCCCAGGAGCTCTTGCGCTTTGCTTTTGCTACTTTCGGCAGCCAGGGCGCCAGCCATTTTATTGCCGAGGTGTCCGACCAGAACTCCGCCGCACTCACGCTCTTGGGCAACAGCGGTTTTCGGCGCTGTTATCGAATTACTCATTACCAGGTGCCGGCAGCCATGGAGGCGATTCCCGAACCGCCCAATATGTCCGCCTTTCGCCTTGCTCTTCCCGGCGACAAAGAAGCGCTTCATGAGCTTTATCAAGATTGCCTGCCTCCTGATTTGCGCCTCACATTTGAGTATGTCCCGGATGATTTTCTGGTCAGCGAAGTGCCTGCCGTCGACTCTTTCGAGAAGCTGGCCCGGCGGCTCATCAAAAGGAGAGTGTGGTTCTG
>DATNRC010000252.1:0-13496 GCA_036703705.1 Candidatus Obscuribacterales bacterium | reverse complement strand
TACGTCTTGCAATCGACATCCGGCGCCATGGGCGAAGCCGGGCGCATCGATCCCATGCTTGCCGCCTGGCTGCCTAACATCTTTGTCGGCACGCTGGGTCTCATCATCCTCTATTACAAGAGCCGCTAAACGCAGCCGGCAACACGTAGTCGACGGGGCAAGAATTTTTGGCAAAAATGCCGGCATCGGGCGGTGAGCTCGGCGCAGGTTTGGAATGGGTTTGGGAAGCCGGGATGGGCGAGACTGTCAGTGAGCCTCGACAGTTTCGAGACCTCTGATAATGAGTCTTCCTGGCCCTGAATAGATACTTGCTTGAGCGGCTAATCTCTGCGCGCCACAAAAGAGTGCGGCAGGATGCCAAGAGCACGCAAAGCAAGGCTGGGCGAGGCGTTGCGCAAAAAGCCTGGCGCCGATGCGGCGCTCCTGGTCGGTCACGCCTGCCCGGGCGTCGATTTCAGCTGCGCCACCTCTTTACAATGGCGCGGAATTAGCCCCAATTCGTGAATACCGTCTTGACTCCGATCTTCTTGACCATTAGTCTTGGCATACGCGTAAATATATCCCGTTTATCCAAGTGTTATCGGATGTGGGGGTCCGGGCGGTTTAGGCACAGCAATTCCTAGAACTGAGGCAGTTGGTGGAACACAGATCGGCATCGGCAAGCTGGATGACTGGAGAAGGCGAATTGACGCCGCCGAAGCCCAGGCGACACGGTCGCTTTCTTGTCGTTTTCGCCCTCGCCATCATTCTTGTCACCTTGCCGGTTCTGCCCTTGCGCTTTCTCGGCCTCCCCGGACCGGATATGCGGGAGTTCACCCAGGTCATCGGTGCGGGCGGCAACCTCTTCGGCATCATGAAGCCGAGAAAAGTGGAAGACCTTCCACGGGCTGCCATGCAGACGAATAAAGCCAAGAGCGAAAACATCAAATTGCTCGATGGCGCGGCACGGTCGCTTCTTTTAGATATAGAGAAAGAACCGGCCAATCCTTCTTTGCACAATCAGGTCGGCTTGTTGTACGCGGAGCTCGGCGATTTCGAAACTGCCGAGCGGCACTTTGCCCAGGCGATTTCGCTCTCGCGCAAGCGAATTGCTGAGCTTTCCGAAGGAAGCAAGCAAATGAAGCAACAGGGCAATGTGAAAGCTGCTGCCTCGCTGCTTGTGCAATCTTCCAAGCTGAGCGTCGATCTTTCCGCAGCCCATGGCAATCTGGCTCGGGTTTATGAGAGCCTGGGACGGCACGACAAAGTCGTGAAGCAGCTCGAGGAGATGAAGAGAGATATTGCGTTTAATGCCGATCTTTCGCATATTGCGGCAGGACACGGACAGGCCGCCGCCAGTGAGACGAATGCAAAGGCGCGCCGCATCTCGCCGGCCATAATTGCGGAGCTGGCAAACGCCCAGGCCCTTATGCAAAGGCAAAGACTGCCCGAAGCCATGGAAGCATACAGAAGGGTGATTGCCGTCGATCCGAATGTGGCATTGGCCCACCAGCAGTTGGGTCTGATTGCGGGAATGACCGGCAATCTCTATCTGGCTGAAGAAGAGTTGAGAGAAGCTGCACGCCTCGATCCGACCGACGCCAGTACCCGCACCAATCTCGGTATCACTTACAGCTCACTCGGCGATACGCTGAAAGCACGAAGAGAGTTCGAGCGGGCGCTGGAAGCTGACCCCAAGAGCATACATGCGGCGCTCAGCCTGTCCGGCATTCTCAGTGCCGGCGGTGAATACGCGCAGGCTCACGACGTTCTCGCCAGGGCCGTCAAACACAACCCTCGCCATCCGGTGCTTCTCAACAATCTCGCCACGATGTGCTCGCTGGAAGGCAACTATCCTGAGGCGATCAACACCTTCCACAAATCCCTGTCTATCGCCCCCAATCTGGCAAGCGCTCATTATGGTCTTGGTCTGGCGCTCTACAACCAGAAGGATTATTCACGCTGCATTCAAGAATTCAAGCGGGCACTGCAGCTGGATCCGCACCTCATAGATGCGCACAGCAAAATCGAGTCTGCTTACCGCAAGGTGGGCATTGCTCACTCAGGACGTTCAGGTTGACAGTACAAGCGATCTTGATTGGTCCTCCCGGCTCCGGCAAATCGACGGTTGGCAGATTGCTCGCCAAGCGCCTCCGCGCTCGCTTTATGGACTCCGATCGGGAAATTGAGAGGCGGGAGAAATTGACCGTGCCCGAAATTTTCAAGCAGAAGGGAGAAGAGCATTTTCGCTTTCTGGAGCGGCAGTTTATTGTTGAGCTTGCCAAACGAGAAGCTGAGCCCGCGAGCGGTGGCATAGTTTTGAGTGTGGGCGGCGGGCTGCCGGTTTATTACGAGAATATGACCCTGCTTCTCAGCCTCGGGCCGGTGGTTTTCCTTTCGGCAAGCCCCGCTCAATTAACCAGGCGCATCAATTCCAATCAAGACAGACCGCTTCTTTCAAGCGCCCAGTCTGAAGGCAGGGCGCAGCTGTCCGGGCGCCTGGAAAAACTCCTCTGCGAGCGGCAAGCCGTGTATGCTCGCGCCCATCACACGGTTGAGACAGACAAACTCTCGGTCAGTGAGGTTGTGGACGCCATTTATGACTTTCTTGCGTTATAAGTAAAGGAGGGGCACGCCGGTTGTCAAACGACGCCTGTCCAAAATTGCGTTGTGAATGAGCACAAATTGTGCTTTCTGGACCATGCGTGCCGGGCAAGGATCTAATATATGATCGTTTGTTGTGCCTGAGGAAATTTGTCAAGAGTTCGATCAAGCAAGGAGTGTCAATTTGCCGGTTTCCCAAGACGAACTGATGTATCTCCAATCGCAGCTGGAGGGACTGGAGTCAATCTTTATCGAACTGATGCCGTTTGGCGTCGAGCTCAAACGCCAACAGGTGCAAGACTTCTACGACAAGCGTTATGACTATGCCACCAAACCCAATTCGCAGGTGGCTGAAAATGAGCTGCGCCGGCAGTTCAACACTAAAGCCAATCAGGTGCGCAATCTTGTTGACAGCGCGGAATCGCTGGGCGACGTGTCCAATAAGGTCAATTTAATCCGCGCCGCTGCTTCTTTGCCTGGCGAGAGAAGCAAAGGCTTGAAGCCGGCCG
Organism: Candidatus Obscuribacterales bacterium; assembly: GCA_036703705.1. Taxonomy (GTDB): domain Bacteria; phylum Cyanobacteriota; class Vampirovibrionia; order Obscuribacterales; family Obscuribacteraceae; genus DATNRC01. Next base: position 10,404 of record DATNRC010000252.1, on the reverse strand, counting down.
TCATGACTTTCTGCAAGTCGATTGTCTTTGAAAACAGAGTCGATCCGCCCATTCTCTCCGAGATTTTGCAGGCCACGGATCTGACGCCGGTTGAAGCGAGGATGCTTCTGGCTTCCACCATGTTCACAGTCGGACAGACGGTCGAACATGGCGGCGAGAAAATGCTGGTCAGAGATTTGCTCGCTCAAATTATCGGGCTCGTTCGTTCTGAGCAAATTCTGCCGCGCAACGATCCGTTTCTCAATGAGTCTCTGTGCTCGCTTGACGCCATGGAGGACGAGCAGGAATAGTTTTGAAAGTTCTTGTCCTTCACGGTCCCAACCTGAATATGCTGGGGGTGCGTGAGCCCAGCGTCTATGGCGCCGCCAGCCTCGCCGACATTGACCGGCAATTGAGCAAGCTGGCCTCTGATTTCGGCATCGCGCTCGAGATTATGCAATCAAACAGCGAGGCGGTTCTGATTGAGGAAATTCAGAAGGCGCCACAAAAGCAGATAAGCGGCATTTTGATTAATCCCGCAGCCTACGGTCACACTTCGATTGCTTTGCGCGATGCTCTGAAATCAGCCGACCTGCCTTTTGTCGAGGTCCATATTTCGAATATTTATGCGCGCGAGGAATTTCGCCATAAGACTTATCTTTCTGACATCGCATCCGGTGTCATCACCGGATTTGGTGCGCAGTCGTACTTCTTAGGATTGCGCGGGCTGGTGGAAGTCTTAGCACGCAAGAGCTAGCCGCTGTCGATGCAAATTGGCTGGCCCGCCGTTTTGTGGGCTGTCTTGAGGCACCCGCCCGTCTCGCTGCGTTGCATCGCGACTCGCGCAGTGGAGAGGACTCGCCTCGTTCCCCCTGCCTCATGAGGACCACGTCAGCCTGAAGCAGATACTCTCACGGGATTGCGATCGCTGTGCGGCGAGATGCCGAATGGTCCTATGTTCTGGCGGACTTTCTGGTAGAGCTCGAAGTCGTCGTCGTGAGCATTATCGAAGCTCAGATCGCCGTCGGCGAGATTGCCGAAAAATGATCCGGCAAAACTAATTCCCTTCTCGGCAATATTCCCCGTCCTTCCCGGGTGTCGCTCCAGCTGAAACCATGTGTTGCCGTGGGGTGTGAGGCCAAAAAGAATGACGGCATCTCCCGGGCCGACTTTGATTTGATATTGCTTGGCGGAGCTCTCGTGAGAAGAAGTGCGTCCTTCCGAGCCGTCAATTTCTTTCCACTTGCGATAAAGCTCGCCGCCGTCGCCTTTGTGCCCGTCGCCGCCGACAACGACATGCGAGCCATGGAAAATGTCGGTTTCGTCCAGTCCGAGCCGCTCGAGGTCAGGAATGATTTCCCTGCCTTGCTTTGTCAGTCCGCCTTGTTTCTCGATCAGCTCACTGATTCTTCTATTTTCTGCCTCGCGCTTTTCGGCATCCGGATAAACTCTGGCATTTTTGCCGAGATCGTCGACATCCACTTTTCGGCACTTGCCATTGGCTTCGAAGACATCTATCTTGCCGTCCCGGTCGACATAAGAATACGTTCCATCTGCCGCCACAAAAGCATTGCTTCGCCCGGCGTCCTTTCCATCAGGGGCGATCCATTTTCCATTGCGACGAGTGTAAACGCTGCCGTCCGTCTCTTTGATCGCTGAAAGTGTGTCGCCTGTATAGGAAAAGCTTCTCTTGTCGCCGTTTGGATAATTGATCTCGACTATGCGACCATTACGGTCTACCTCCATTAAGGTGCGGTCCGGCGTGAGGATCTCACGGCTTCCGTCAGATCTTTCGACAGTGAGGTTTCCCTTTTTGTCGAATGATGCTTTTGCGCCGGACAGTGTTTGGCTGCCACCGTCTCTGGTGTGAATCTCCAAAACATTCAGTTTGTCGTTTTGCAGCATGAACGAACCATCCGCGGCAGCAAAAGCCTTGCTAAACCCGGTGTCGATCTCCTTCCCGTCGCCATTCTTGTAATGAAACGTTCCCTCTTTCAGATAGTACTTGGTGCCGGCGCGCTTGAAATTCTCGATGTCGCGGCTGTCTCCGTCATAGTCTATGTCTTCTGTCTTTCCGTTTTTTGTTTGCAGCCCTTTGACGCGTTTATGACCGTCGAGCTGCAAGACAGCGCTGTCACCAAACTGAACTATCGATTCGCCGAAGAAGTCCCAGCTTTTCACTTTCTCGCCGCGTTTTTGCGGCTGCAAATAATGTTGCGGCTCTAAAAATTGCCCGTCGAAGATGGCCACGCTATGCAGCGCCGCTGATCGGCTGTCGCTTTCGCGCAGCGTACGGAAGAAGCGCAGCGCTTCCGCCGTTTCCAGCTGCGCTTGTGAGGACGGCGCGTTTTCACTCTCGACTGAACGTCGATCGATGGCGTCTGTCAGTGTCATAAATCTTGTACCTGCGCGAAAGCGCAGCGCTATAGGTGGATTAGGAAGGTAGGGGACGATAATACTAACAAAGGGAATGTGCGCAGTCAGTGGGGAAAATACGTAGTGCCGACTTAATGTAGGAGTGAGTCAATGCGCGGCGCTGGCTTGATGTTATCGAAACGGCCGCACGTCGTCGTCCAGATCTTTCAATATCTTTTCCTGCGCCTGTGCCGACTTGAGGCTGCCGACCTTCAAGTACATCGCCTTCAAATTAGCTTGACTCTCGCGATCGTACGGAAACAGTTTCACGGCCGCCTCATAATCATGAATCGCCCGCTCATACTGCTTTTTACCGGCATAAGCGGAAGCCCGCAAACGCAAAAGATCGCGCGAATGCAGCTTGCTTTCGCTGCCCGCAAGGCAGAACGAGGTATCAGAAATGACCGTGTCCCATTGATTTAGATGGGAGGCGATGTTGGCACGAACGGTTCGCAATCCTTTGGACGCTGGTCTGAGCTTGACTGCTCGATTGCATTCCTCCAACGCCTCCCGGAATCTACTTGCTGCCTGAAGTGCCCTGGCCCTGTTTTGACGGAAAAGACCAGTCTGGGGACTGAATTGCACAGCCTTGTCAGCACTGCGGATGGCATCTTCGCTTTTTCCCAGGTGCCGCTGCACGACGGACAGATTGTCCCAGTACAGCGCAGTTTTCGGCTCCAGCTGACAGGCTCTGAGCGCCTCAGGCAAAGCTCGTTTGTCTTCTTCCTGATCGCTCAGAATCGTGGATTTCCACATGTGGTAAAGAGCGTAGTCCGGATCGAGCTCGATTGCTTTGTCTATGTCCTTTAAGGCAAGATGCAGCGTTTCCTTCCTGCGTTGGAGCGCCTGGGCGCGGTAAAAATAGAGAACTGCTCGCTGAGGATGATGGCGCAATTCCGCATTTGTAATTTTAAGAACCTCGTCTATTTGCCCCTTTTTCATGAGGGCAAATAATCTTTCGTTGGCGCGAGCCTGTTTTGAGCGTGGCGCCGGCTCGCTGGCAAGAGCATCGCCTGCGGAGAGCATTAACAGAAAGACAATAACGAGACTCAACTTTGCGAGCGTACCAAGTGGGGATTTGAGGGAATTGACCAACATTGCTGTCGTTTCTCACTTCCGCTAAATCATCGTCTGACAAAGTGAGAACATTTCTTCTTTGAGGACGGAGAAAATCTGTTAAGGGTTAGATTGCAGGATGCGCAAAGCGCCTGTCGATTGGCCAGAGCCGACGCCGTCTCTTGGAATCCAAACCTTTGAGTCTAGATATTCTACAAGACGAGGCAGGGGTGGAAAGCAGGCGTGCTGTCAGTCCGGACGGCATTGCCCTTGTGCGCCGGTTGATGCGCTTAGTAAAGAGACGCCTGGCTCCTTTACAATGCCGCCCCCCGGTCAAGCTATAATATGTGCCTGCAGGCTCTGCGTGCAGGGTTCCTTGGTAGATGGAGAAAAGACGAATTCTTAGGTTGAAAGAAATTGCTGCAAACAACCAGCAGTCCATGATGTTTATTGTTGTGGCGCTCGCAGCAATACTGTTGGCGGGACAGACCGCACAAGCCGCTACCAAAAAACCGTTTGAATGGCCGAAGGCCGGTGATGAAAGAGTCCCGCCGAAGAAGGAGGACACAGCGGCTCCGGCCAAGAATGCACGCTCGCTGGCAAAGAAAGAAGCGGCGGCGGAGAGCGAGGAAGGGCGAAGCGCTGCCAAAAATGAGGCGTCCGCAAAGGAGGAAAGCGCAACAAAGGACGAAGTTAAAAGCGCGGACAGAGATCCGGATCGCCCCTACGCCGACGAAGCAATCAAGCACTACAACCGCGGCGTGGAGCTGCACAAGCAAGGATTCTTAAACCAGGCCGTTCAAGAGTATAAAGCTGCCATTGAGGCTGATGACAGGGTAGCTGAAGCGTACAGCAATCTGGGCGCCATTTATCTTGCCCAAAAGGGCTGGGCAAAAGCAGTAGAGGCGTTCAATAAGGCGCTCACTCTCAAACCCGATCGACCTACGACGTGGAACGGCCTGGGCAATGCCCTTTACGCCAGAGGACAGATTGCTGAGGCTAAGGAGAAGTGGCGCAAGGCTTTGGAAGTCGATCCGAATTTTGCCTCCGCCTACTACAATATGGGCAACGCGCTGGAAAGCGAGAAGGACAGCAAGGCTGCCATTGTCGAGTTTATGAAGGCGATAAACGCCAATCCGAAAATGGCTGACGCCTACTATCGCATCGGCAGCATATTGCACAAAGAGAAACACCCGGCGCAGTCAGCCGTTTTCCTCGCCAAGGCAATCGAATATGCCCAGCCTGAGGCCGATTTCCTGCGCGAGGCGAAAAAGACGCTTTCGGCATTGCAGGCGGAGTTCAAGCGTGACTCCGACACGGCTCATGAGGTGGAGATGAGCGTCATGCCGCCGCAAAAAGAAGAAGAGCTCATTGAGCGGCCGAATGACAGCGGGTCCCGAGCGCAGGCAGCAAAGCCCGAGCCCTCGCAGAAAGCAGAGAGCAGCGGCGACTCTGAAAAACCAGCGAAGAAGGGACTTTTCCGCCGCAAGACAAAGTCTGATAAAAGCGACAAAAAAGTCGAGATGTTCGTGCAACCGCCTGATGCCAGAGACGATTTGAAGCCCGATCCTCAGTCGACCGGCGGACAGAATGACAGCGCGGGCAATCCGTGGAATTGATGTAAGGTCATGGAGTAAGAGCTAGAAAGATTCGGGCCCATGAAAGATGGTCAGTGGCAGTGGAAGTTGCAAGCGGTAGCGAATCTTATTGAAGGACGCGTCGTCGACGACAGCGAAAGAGTCGAAGTCTGCATCAAGGGCACGGTTTTAGGCTTTCCTGCTACGCTCGAAGCGTTTCGCAGCGGCTTTCCATTTGGGGTGACCTACTTTCTCGAGGTGGGAGTGCTGGAGGACAAGAGCGCGCCCACAAGCGATGAGCTCTTGAATTTGACCATCTGCCCGCGCCACACGAGAGGCCTTTATTCGTTCATAGCCAGAATTCTTCTATTAGAATCGAAAGGGCAGCCTGTTAACGATCCCCGCGTCCGTTCGAACTTCATATGCTCGTATAATACGCGTCAAGAGGCCGAGCGATTCGTGAACTACCCGGGAGTGCTGGAGAAGCTGATGAGATTGGAGCACTACTCAAAGTTCAGCGAGCTCTTAGTGAGAGCCAAGGCCGGCCTTTGCCTGTCGCAGCCGCAGTCATTTCAGTCACTCAATTTGGACGTCTGCAAAGAAACGTTCAAAACGATGGGAGAGATAGGGCAAGTACTTTTTGAGGCGTTTTGATGGTGCTCGGCAAAATCGATGTTGAGAGCGAGACCGGCGCCCACAAAAAGCGGCCTCGCGTCCCGGCGTCCCTGATCATGCTTTTTGCCATTTTCGCCATTGCCGCCGCCTCTGTTGTCGCCTGGAACCACTTCAACACAGGACACGATCGAGCCGAGATTGCCAGAAACATGGTTGAGGTTACGCGCGGTGAGGTCGATTTGCTCATCGAAGCCACCGGCGTCATTCGCCCCGTCAATCAGGTGAAGATCAGTCCAAAAGTGACCGGACTTTTGAAACGATTGCTTGTCAAACAGGGACAGTTTGTGCGGCGGGGCGAGATTATCGCCTACATGGACGACAGCAATCTCATCGGGCAGGTAGAGGCGGCGCGCTCAGCAGTGCGCCTGCAGGAAGCCAATTATCAAAAGGCGCTCCACGGCAATCGGCCGCAAGAAATTGCTAATTCCGAGGCGCAAATTCGCAAGCACGAGCAACTCGTGCGTTTTGCCGAACAGGCAATCTTGCGCGCGAACGAAAGAGTCAAATCGTGCCAGGCTGAGCTTTTGCGAGATCAGACCAATGCCTCGAGACTGACGCAACTGGCCAAAGAGGGCGCCATATCAGATCAAGAGCGTTTGAATGCGACCACTCAAGCCGAAGTCGCTCTCGTGGCGCTGAGACAGGCAAAACAAGAATTGCAGCAGGCGGAGACGAATCTGGCTCAGGCCAAAGCCGATCTGGAAAGCGCTCGCCAACAGGCAAGTCTCATCAAAGCCGGATTCCGCAAGGAAGATATTGAAGCGGCCAAATATGCTCTTGATCAGGCCCGCGGCACGCTGCAATATTTGGAAAGCCAGCTCGCCGACACGAAAATCAAAGCGCCATTTGACGGTATCGTTACTCAGAAATATACGGATGAAGGAGCGATCGTTACTCCTACCACGTCGGCGGCAACGAATTCGGCAACGTCGAGTTCCATCATTTCGCTTGCCGGTGCTCTTGAATTGGTCGCCCAGGTCAGCGAGGACGATATCGAGCATATCCAGATGGGGCAGAAAGTGGAGATTGTCCCCAATGCCTACCCCGATCGCAAGTTTAAGGGTCATGTCACTCTCATAGCACCCGAAGCGGTGGTAACTCAAAATGTGACGACATTCGAGGTGCATGCGGCCCTCGATGATGACGAGAGCCACTCGCTGATGTCGGGAATGAACGTCAATGCCGTCTTTCACTCGGGGTTGCTGAAAGACGTCTTGCTCGTCCCTACCGCGTGCATAATATCGCAGCACGGCAAATCAGGAGTGCTGGTTCCCGACAAGTCCGGGGCGCCGACGTTCAAGGCCATCAGAACCGGTGCCACGTCAGGAACCAAAACCGTGGTAGTGGACGGTCTGAAAGCGGGCGACAAAGTTTTTCTCGGCTTGACCAAAGCACAGCTCGAGCAGCAGGGATATGCTGATTCCAGTCAATTGAAAGTGCCGGGGTTCTCCTCGGGCAAAAATCGCCCGCCTATGCCGCGCGTTCAGCACTCGATGAGATAGAGAGCGACATGAGTCTGTGGGATCTGGTGAGACTCGCCTGGCAGAGCATAATCGCCAACAGAATGCGAAGCGGACTGACCGTGCTTGGTATCATCATCGGTATCGCCGCCGTAATCGCGCTGCTTGCCATCGGATATGGTGTAAAGGTGGAATCGGATCGGCAGATTCAGGCTCTGGGACTGAACGTCATATTCGTGCGCGCTGGAGCGGCGAGGGCAGGACATGTGTCGATGGGCATGGGGAGCGGCTCCACGCTTACTCTCAAAGATGCTGAGGCCATTTCTGAGGTGTGTCCTGCCGTGGAGAATGTGGCGCCCGGCATGTTCTCCAATTTGCAGGTGCAATACGGCAGCCAGAACACGAACACTACCGTAACGGCAACGGTGCCGGACTACACGGAAGTGCGTAACTTTCATCCGGCAAGCGGGCGCTTTTTCACGGACTCGGATCTCACGCACAGCGCCCGGGTATGCGTGCTCGGGCACACAGTGGCCGAAAATCTCTTTCTTGGAGACGAGAATCCGATCGGCAAGAAGGTGATGATCAAAGGCGAGCTCTTTGACGTCATCGGCATTATGGAAAAGAAGGGCTCGACTGCATTCATGGACATGGACGATCAAGTTTTCGTGCCCCTGTCCACGGCTTATAATCGCCTCTTCGGCATCAATGCCGCCCGCGGGCAGACCGTGCAATACATATTGGTTCAAGCAAAGAGTGAAGACCAGATATTGCCTGCTCAATTTCAAATCACCAATTTGCTCAGGCTGCGCCATAAAATCAAACCGCCTTTAAGCGATGATTTTTATCTGAGAACGCAGCAAGAGTTGCTGCAAACAGCGCAAAGTATGTCGTCCATGTTTACCACGCTGCTTGGTTGCACGGCCGGAATTTCGCTCCTCGTCGGCGGGATCGGCATCATGAACATCATGCTCGTCTCCGTGACCGAGCGCACTCGCGAAATCGGCATTCGCAAAGCAGTGGGAGCGAGGCCGGAAGACATCATGTGGCAATTCGTGGTGGAATCGATAGTGCTTTCTCTGTCAGGCGGTCTGGTCGGCGTTCTTCTCGGCATCGTAAGCTCTTATGCCGTCAGTGCCGCCACGCAGTGGACGACGATTGTCACCCCCTGGTCAGTCGTTCTTTCCTTTGCCGTATCCATTGCCGTTGGTCTTTTCTTCGGTATTTATCCGGCAAAAAGAGCGTCGCAGCTGGACCCTATTATCGCTTTGAGAACCGAATGAAGTCAGCTTACGCTTATCGCCTATCGTTTGTTGCGTATCGCCTATCCCCTGTTGCTTATCGCCTGTTGCCTGTTGCTTATCCCTGTTGCTTATCGCCTATCCCCTGTTACTTATCGCCTGTCGCTTTGAGGACCGATGTAAAGTCAGCGCATGATTGAACTGAAGGACATCTCGAGAATTTATTCCACGCACTCTCAACCGGTGGCGGCACTTACCGAGGTCAGCCTGAGCATCCGTGACGGCGAGATGGTGGCTATCATGGGCGCCTCGGGCTCCGGCAAATCCACGCTGATGAATATAATTGGTTTGCTCGATCGACCGACGGGCGGTCAATACATTCTTGATGGCAAGCGCGTCGACAGCCTGAGCGAAGAAGAGCTTTCCGAAATACGCAACCGCTCGATCGGCTTTGTTTTTCAGCAATTCAATCTTTTGCCTCGATTGAATGCGCTCGACAACGTGATGTTGCCTCTTCTTTACGCACGAGAGAGCAACGGCGACAAAAAAAGGTTGCGGACGAGGAAAGAGCTGGAAAGCCTCAGGCAACGCAAAGCGGAAGAAGTGCTTACGCTCATGGGATTGAAAGATCGCATGGCTCATCGCCCCAACCAGTTATCGGGAGGTCAGCAGCAGCGCGTCTCAATCGCGCGCGCCCTTGTCAACGACCCGAGCATTCTCCTTGCCGATGAGCCCACTGGTGCCCTCGACAGCCATACGGCGCAAGAGATAATGACAATTCTGAAAGAGCTTAACGACAGGGGGATGACTGTAATACTTGTAACGCATGATGCGGAAGTAGCCAGCTGGGCCCGCCGCAAGGTGAGGCTCAAAGACGGCAAAATCGTAAGCGACAGCATGGAAAGCGGTACTCAATAGTATGATAGGCCGACCATGAAAACAGGGCAGGAAAGCGGACCAGTATCAGGGGCGACCGACGATCTCATTGTCGTGGAGAATGTCTCCAAATCATACAGGGGCGCAAAAGTGCGCGCCCTCAACCAGGTCAGCTTGACGATCAAAGAAGGCGAATGCTTCGGACTCATCGGTCCCAACGGCGCCGGCAAGACAACGCTCATGGGTTGCATGTTGGCGCTCATAAGGCCCGACGAAGGACAGATCACCATCGGCGGTGTGCCTCCTGACGACATGGCGGTGCGTGAAATCATTGGCTTTCTGCCCGAGCGGCCGAACTTCGAGAGCTGGGTGACGGGCAGGGAATTCGTCGCCTATCACGCTATGCTTTCCAGGGCTCACCAGACGGCAAGGCGGGAGCGGGTGGAAGAAGTTTTGACTCAGGTCGGGCTCGATCACCAAGCATGGGATCGCCGCACGCAGACGTATTCTCGCGGCATGCTGCAGAGACTCGGCCTGGCGCAAGCGATTATTGCCGAGCCGCGAATTCTCTTTCTCGATGAGCCCGGCTCCGGTATGGATCCTCCAGGCAATGCCATGCTGCGCAAGCTGTTTATGGACTTCAAAAAGGCAGGCATCACCGTGGTACTAAATTCGCACCACCTGGACGAGATGGAGCGTGTTTGCGATCGCGTCGCCTTCATACAAAAGGGCACCATCACCTCCATCCAGACTCTGGAGAAATCCCATGAGAAAGAGCATGTGTTGCATCTCAAGTGGCCGGCGGAAAATGGGCGCGACAATTGGCCTGAGAAATTGATGGCGCTTGCCCAGCAGACATCGACCGATCTGGTCGAATGGAGTGATGAGCATGCGCGCTTCAAAGTCGAGAACGCGGATGCCGCCGCGCGGGTGATCAAAGAAGCTGTCATGGCCGGCATTCCCGTGCAATCTGCGACACCGGAATTTGTCAGTCTTGCTGAGTTGTTTGAAGACGTGCACGGAGCAAGCGAATAATGAAACTACCGTTTAGCTACGGAATTATCTGGATGACGCTGACAAAGGTGTTTAGGAATCCCTTTGTCGTACTCGTCCTTTTCTCCTCCA
>DATNRC010000251.1:0-5769 GCA_036703705.1 Candidatus Obscuribacterales bacterium | reverse complement strand
TTGCGATCTTCTACAACAAAAAACGTATTCATTCAGCGTTAGGGTTCCTTACACCGGAGGAAAAAGGCCTTAAAGGTAAGAAAGCGGCCTAGAGCGGCTCGGCCCTAGACCGCTGTCTACCAAATGGGGGGAACCCCACATGCCAAAAGGCAGGGTTGTCACTATATGCATTAATAGTTCAGAAGCCATACTAATTTTTTGCTTTCGCTACTCCTCATTCCGATTCTCTTTCCACCTCCGGTCTTTCTCCGGGCACCGGCGCGGTTTCTCCATGCACCGGCGCTGTTTCCCCAGACACCGTCGCGGTTTCTCCAGACACCGGCGCTGTTTCTCCATTGACGATTTTTTGCAAGAGCTTAGGATCCGTAAGTTCCTTGGTGCGCATCCCGCTTCGAGGGCGCTTGCGCCTGTCTCTGTACATGGCGCCAAGCGTTCCCCAGTCAATGACCAGATTGCCGCCCGATGCGCGATGCTGCTTGTCCCAGTTCATGAGCAGATCGAGGCAAGCATGATCGATGTAGTCGAGTTCTTCCAGATGTACATGCAGTTCGCTATCGGGGGGCACATCATCTACCGCCTGTGCCAAAAACGGCAAGCTGAGAAAAGTAGCGGCGCCTCTGAGATAGAGAATTGTCTTGTGGCTGGCATCGTCTTTTACTGTTCGAACCTCGAGGTGCGAGAAGTGGTAGAGCAATTTCGCGGTAGACAAAACAACGCCTACCAAAACCCCTGTAAGAAGATCGACAAGCACGACAACAGCCATCGTTATGAAAAATATGGACACTTCGCTCCGTCCGTGCTTCCTGAGCTCTTTAGCTTCCGGCGCCGTCAACAGCTTATAGCCGGTCAAAACAAGCAATGCCGCCAAACTTGATACCGGAATCATGCGCACCACGGAGGGAAGACAGCTGACAAAGGCGAGCAACCAAACGCCATGAAGCATTGAAGAAAGCCTGGTTCTTGCTCCCGCCCGTACATTCACGCCGCTGCGCACAATCACTCCAGTCATCGGCAAGCCGCCGATAAATCCGCAAAGGAGGTTGCCGACGCCCTGAGCTTTCAATTCCTTGTCATACTTTGTCCTGTGCCCAACCGCCATTTTGTCGACCGCCGTTGAGGTGAGCATAGTTTCGCATGTGGCAACAAATGCCACGGCCATGGCATCAAACAAAAGCTCCCAGTTGGCCATGTGTCCGAATGAGTTGATCGTCGGCAGTCGCAGGTCCTGAAAGAGATTGGCAGGCAGCTGCACGCTCTTGATGGGCAGATTGAATATGCCATCAAGAGCGGTAGCAGCGACAATGGCTACCAGCGCGCCGGGAATGTGCTCAATCCATCTCAGCGCCTTGGGAAACTTATGAAAAGGCATTTTGTCCCAAAGAATGACCACGGCAATGGTGGCCACGCCTATCATGGCTGCAAGATGATGGGTGGAGTTCTCGGATATCCACAGCCCTTTGTACAGCGCTTCCGGCAAACCTGCCAGGTTTTCAATTGCTCCGCCCTTGGGAGTGCTGTCCACCATCACGTGAAATTGGCTGCAAATGAGAAGAAGTCCGATGCCCGAGAGCATGCCGTGGATTACGGAAGGCGGCACACCGCGAAACCACATGCCGAAGCCGAGCAGCCCAGCCGCCACTTGCAGGGCACCGGCGAGCATGATGATGATGCCAAGACTCTCAATGCCGTGCTGCTGCACTAATTCCGTGACGACAACCACCAGTCCGGCGGCAGGCCCGCTTACTTGCAACGGGCAACCGGCAATCGCTCCCACGAGCAGTCCGCCGACCACGCCTGTAATGATGCCTGTGGCTGGAGGCATTCCCGCCGCAATGGCGATGCCCATGCAAAGCGGAAGGGCAACTAGAAAAACAACAATAGAGGCGAGAAAGTCGTTGAGAAGGTATCTGCTTAAGCTCTCGCGGCTTATCTCGAAACTATTGACCATGTTAAAACCCCAGCAAGATCTGCAGGTTGAAGTCCGTCTGTGGAACACAACGGCCATTTTAGCTCAGCCGTGAATGGCGTGCGGCACCTTTTGCTCTCACCTGTTGCTTGCCGGGCAGCAATTCCATACCAGGAGGAGGTTTTTGCTGCGTGCAGGCAATACCAGCCTTAAAACGTTCGGTTTTTCTGTTCTCTATTCGGCCATGCGCACCTTTCCAGGGTCATCGACTGGCATAAACGACGCCATGACTAAACGTGAACAAACAAAACAAAAGAAACAAAAACGGCAAACGAGCAAACGGCTATGCCGATTTGCTACTATTCGCCTTCGTAGTCAAGCGCCCCAAAAGAGAGGCGGAAGAAGACAGGGTAGTCCTCTTCCCCTCTCGTTTGTGACGCCAGGCAGCCATGCGCCGCTGGGCTAGCGCTTACTTTCGGGGGCGGGCGCCGGATCGGTCGCCAGCGAGCGCGTGATGAAGTCGCGCAGCTGGGGCTCGCTGAGGAAGCCGACGTGCTTGTGGTAGAAGACGTCTCCCTTGCGCCTGAGAACGAAGCTGGGCACGTTGTGCACGTCGTAGAACGTCACGTGCGGAGCGTTGTGGGTGTGTTGAGTCTCCCAGAGAACGTCCAGCTTGGAGACCTTGACGCGCCCCCGCCATTCCTTGGCCGCTGCCTCGACGATCGGCAACTGGTCGGCGACGACCTCATTCTTCTCTTGGTAGAAGAAGATGAGAATCGCCTCGTGGCTGCCGTCGATGGCCAGCGCCTGGTTGTCCTCGATGATCTGCTCGACCTTCACGGGCTGCGACTTGGGAGCCTCCTGCGGATCGTACGCGCAGCCGGAAAGGCGCTCGTGATAACGGCACCGGCAGCGATGGCCCTGCGGATCGTACGCGCAGCCGGAAAGAAGAGCGCCCGTCAAGAATATGACGAGCGGCAGAAGCACAGCGAATCGTTTGTTCATCTGTTTTCTCCATGACCAATTGCAGTCGGGCACAACCCTGGACATGCAGGTCGGTTTGAGTCAGGGGAGAGGCACATGTCGAAGGCAGGCGAGCTTCAGCTCTCCTCGTCCCCCACCATTTCCTCGAGCTCTTGCCGGATGACGCGCCTGGCGTCCAGTCGCTCGAGAGCACGAAGGCGCTTCTTGGCGCCGCGCTTGGCGCGGGCCATGCCACGATGGCCGTCGGTGAAGTCGTTGCCGATGGACACGCCGACGGCGTGTTCGGACAACCTCTTCGAGCGTCCCCACATGGACTGGTCCCGCGGCGTGTTGGCTACGAATCCCCGGCGGTGATTCGTCTTCATCGTAATCCCTCGCTCAACGAAAGTTATTGGTTTGACGAGGGCGGGCAGGGTATGACACCTGCCCGCACCTCATCCGGATCAGGCGAAGGGCAGCGTGAGCTGCACCGGCTTGGGCGGCTTCGTCTGAGTTTTGCAGTCGGCAACGGGCCCTTCTTGCGGAACCGGCAGCAAAGCGCGAGCCGCCGGCTGAGCGCTGGGCACAGCAGGCAGATCCCGCACTTCGTACGTCTTGTCGCCCCACGTCGCCGTGGCGCCGGCAAGCGAACGGAGATGCTTTACGACATCGCCCGCCTTCTGCCTGCGCTCCACTTCGCCGTGGTAGATGGCGCTCACGGCCGCCTCCTTGCGCAGAGCCATATTGCGCCAGGTGTTGTCGGCATCGAGGACGTACGCCCGGATGAATCCGGTGTAGCCGTGTCCTTTCGGGATGGCGAGGAGCTTCACGTCACCGGGGCGCACCCTCTCGGGCAGCCGCCACTGCGCAAGCTCAATCGCCAGAAGCTTGTCGACGAAAATCCGGCCGCTGAGCACGATCGGCTCATTGGCTTGTTTCATAGACACCTCCTTTCTTGATTGAGGCACCAGATGCGGTGCTACCGAGAGGGAATGGTTGAAAGAAAGCGAGCCCATCCCGGCCTTGGGCTCGCTTCTTTTTCCGGCGCTGCTTCATCGGTTGAGGAGGCGCACGAACTTGCGTCTCCCATGCGACAGGACGGCGCCTCCATCTTCAGGCACGGGCACGAGGAAGGCGATGTCCGTCACCTTCTCGTTGTTGAGGCGCACCCCGCCTTCCTGAACGAACTTGCGGGCCTGGTTCTTGCTGGCTGCCAGTCCACAAGCCGCAAGCAGGTCGACGATGCAAACCGGTGCCGCCACCACATGCGATTGCGCGATTTCCGCGGGCGCCTGGCGCTCGGAGTGGACGCGCCGCCATGCGGCAAGCGCCTTCTGAGCAGCTTCCTCGCCGTGAATCTCGCGCACGATCGTGGTGGCAAGCAACTCCTTCGCATCCTTGGGATTGCCTCCGCCCGCGAGCGCCGCTCTCACGCCCTCGATGCCCGCCCGACTCATTGTCGTCGCCAGCTCGAAGAACGTGAGAATGAGCGCATCCGGAAGGCGCATCACCTTGCCGAACATGTCGTCGGGCGCATCCTTGAGAGCGATTGCGTTGCCGAGCGACTTGGACATTTTCTTAACGCCGTCGGTGCCGGCGAGGATGGGCAGAAGCAGCGCCACCTGAGGCTCTTCGCCGAAGCTCGCCTGAAGCTGGCGACCGAAGAGGACATTGAACCGCTGGTCCGTCCCTCCAATCTCCACATCAGCCTTCACCTCGACGCTGTCGAATGCCTGCAGGAGCGGGTAGGCAAGCTCATGCAAAGCGACAGGCGCTTGCTTCTCGATGCGACCGCCGAACGCTTCCTTTGCCAGAAGCTGATTGACCGTGACCCGGCTCATGAGCCTGACCATCGCCGGAAGGTCGAGCCTCCCCAGCCACTCGGCATTGTTGCGCACTTCGGCTTTTTCGACGTCGAGAATGAGCCCCACCTGCTCCAGGTAGGTGCGCGCGTTGTCAGCGACAGCCTCGTCCGTGAGCGGCGGGCGAGTGGAGTTGCGCCCTGTGGGATCACCAATCTGAGCGGTGAAACCGCCGACGATAATCACCACTTTGTGCCCGCGCTTCTGGAAACGAGCCAGGGCTCTCAAAACAACCGCATGCCCGAGATGCAAATCGGGAGAGGTCGGATCGAAGCCCAGCTTGACGCGCAGAGGGCGCCCTTGGCGACGCGCCTCCAAGAGCTTGAGCGCAAGAGCGCCGGGTTCGGGAAGAACCTCGGCGCCCCTGGCAAGCTCACTCACTTCAGCAAGAACATCGTGAGGGATGTCCTCGCCATGGGTTTGTGTATTTGCCATAGTTCTTCCCTTTACTTGAAAAGGGCGTGCTCGATCGCGTATTTGATCGTGAGCACGCCGGTTAGAGTGGCGCTTGCGAAAAAGCGATGCTTCGGGCTCGTCTTCTGCTGCACCAGGTAATTGCCGACAACGGAGAGCGGCAGGTTGGTCACGAAGGACGCCGCGCCGCGTTTGAGCGACTCGGTCACGATGAGGGTCAGGCCGAGATCGCGTACTCCGGCAAGCGACAAGAAGAAGGCGTGCCGCGCTATCCAGAGCGGGTTGAAGTAGCCCATTGCGCCCAGCGTGCGCCCCATCCAGTTGAGTTTCCTTCCCTCAGGCGTTGCCTGAAAGAAGACAGCCAGCACGCGATGTCGCTGAGCGCGCTCTTCGCTGAGCCTTGCCCGATCGAGAAAGCGAAACCAGGCCGGCACCTCCCATCTGTAGATGATGCCGCCCGCAAGCGCGACGATGAGCGTGCGCCAGAGGTTGATATCGCCCATGATGGCTTGACCGGCCAGATCACCTGCCGGGTAGACCAGCCAGCCTACCAGGAGGTTCGAAGTTTTTGCGTTCATCTCCCCTCCTTTTGGCGGGTTAAGCGGCGGACGAAGCCGCGCACGG
>DATNRC010000250.1:0-7209 GCA_036703705.1 Candidatus Obscuribacterales bacterium | reverse complement strand
TGTGGAGACGCGGATCGGTAATCGGCTCCTGGCTCCTCGACCTTACAGCCATGGCGCTGGCCGAGGACGATGAATTGAGGTCGTTTACGGGTTATGTAGAAGACTCGGGTGAGGGGCGCTGGACAATTCAGGCCGCCATCGAAGAAGCGGTGCCGGCAGAAGTGCTTTCGGCAGCTCTTTATACGCGATTCCGTTCGCGTCAAGAGCAACCTTTCGGCGAGAAATTGTTGTCCGCCATGCGTTACAAATTCGGCGGACACCTTGAGCTGAAGGGTGCGGATGAAAAAACGAGCGCAACAGTCAGGTAAAGCGGCGAGTTGAGGAAATGGAGGAGAGAATTGCCCATGGAAAAAGCAATGTTTGCTGCCGGGTGCTTCTGGGGAGTTGAAGAAGCTTTTCGCAAGCTGAAAGGCGTGAGCTCGACAGCGGTGGGGTACAGCGGCGGCTCCCTTGATAATCCTTCTTACGAGGATGTGTGCTCCGATCAAACGGGACATGCCGAAGTGGTTTATGTGGAATTCGATCCCTCGGCTCTCACGTACGAAGAGCTGGTCGAGTTTTTCTTCACCATTCACGATCCGACCACCCTCAACCGCCAGGGGCCGGATGTAGGCACGCAGTACAGATCGGCGATTTTCTTCTACACGCCCGAGCAGAAGGAGACGGCCCAAGCGGTGAAGGAGAAGCTTGATAAAAGCGGCAACTTCAAGCGCCCGATCGTAACTGAGGTGCATCCGGCAGCTCAATTCTGGCGCGCGGAGGAATATCACCAGCGCTACCTGCAAAAAAGAGGTGTCGACGTCTGTCACTGAAACCGTCACCGTTGCCTGTATAATGTGCAGTCACGGTTGAGCACCCAATCTATAACGCGAGTGGAGGAGACGCCCCCATGTGGAAAGTGGCAGGTTCAAAAAGATCGTTCAATCTTAAGGCACTCTCAGGAAGTATCGCCGTTGCATGCTTTCTAGGCGCAATTCCCGTTTGCCATGCAGCCGATACCGTCGTAGGCAACGCCAGTTATGACAGAGGCGTGCAGTTGATGAACGAGAAGAAGTACGCTGAGGCGGTAAAGGCATTTGACGAGGCAGCCGGGCTGGCGTCCACCAATGCAGTGATTTACATGCAGCGCGGACAATGCTTCTTTGCGCTTGGCAGCTTCAAATTGGCGCAGAAAGATTTCAGCGAAGCCATCCTCTACGATGCCGACAATGCCGACGCATATTTGTGGCGCGGCACCACAAACGCTAAACTTGGCGACCATGAAAATGCCATCAAAGACTACGCGCAAGCAATCAAGCTAAATCCAAAGCTGGCCAAAGCCTATGCCGGCATGGGAGATTCATATCTGGCGCAAGGCGACAAGAGCACGGCGCTCGCCACATTCAATTCAGGTTTGAAGCTCGAGCCCAAAAATGCCGAGCTTATTGTCAAGCGCGCGGACACTTATGCGGCAATGGGCCAAACGGATGACGCCATCAAAGACTACAACTTTGCCATCCAGGTGGCACCGACTTATGGTGTCGCCTACATCAATCGCGGTGCCGCTTACGCCGGCTTGTCGCGGCCCGAGGACGCGCTCAAGGATTATGACAAAGCGCTCTCCATGGATCCTTCCAATGCCGATCTGCTCAAGAAGCGCGGTCACGAATACTTCAAATTGAAGAATGCCAAAGAGGCGCTTGAAGATTACGAGGATGCCCTCAAGCAGGACCCGACCAATGCTGCTCTCTACTACCACAGAGCAAAAGCTTTGATGCAGCTGGGATCCAACGGCGAAGCCATGGCCAGCCTCGAAGACGCCATTCGCCTGGATCCCAACCAGGGGCAGTTCTACCTTGCTCGCGCCTTCCTCTGGCACAAGCTCGGCAAATCCGTGCTCGCTCACGAAGACATCAAGCGCGCCCAGTTCTTCGATCCTACTTTGCCGAGAAAAATCGAGTTCTCGGCCGATGCGAGCAACCCGGACAAATACCTCCAGGAAACTGTTCTCCAGGACGTAAACAAGTCCGGGAAGGCAGACGACTCGGAAAAATTGAAACCGACTTCACCCGGTTATTGAGGGGCGCTCGCGCACAGGAAGCCGTTGCGGAGACTCTTCAATCTCGTCCGCGTTTCAAGGTGATGGACAGCTCTTGCCATCACTTCGCTCCCACCAGGTGAAAGGAATGCCAAGCTCCCTTTTGATCCGCCCCCGGCTGGCTGCCGACCAATTTGGTGTCACAACCAGGGTGACGGCCGGAGATGCAGGCTGGAATCAATTGAATATGGAGGTTCGCCGGCTTAAGAAAGGCGAACTTCTGGAGCAAAAGACTGATGGAAATGAAGCAGCGCTTGTCCTCCTGGGCGGGCGCTGCTCTGTCCGATCGAATCACGGCAGCTGGCAAGATGTAGGCAGGCGCAAAAACGTTTTCGATGGCATGCCTTATGCCCTCTATGTGCCTCGCCGCACCGACTATGCGCTCGAGGTCGTAAGCGACAGCCTGGAGGTGGCGATTGCCTGGACGGCAACCGATGAAGACCACCCGGCTCGACTGATTACACCCGGCGACTCGCATATAGAAATTCGCGGCGGCAACAACGCCACCCGCCAGATCAACAGCATCATTCCGCCAGGCTTCGCTTGCCACCATCTTGTGTGCGTTGAAGTCTATACTCCAGGCGGAAACTGGAGCAGCTATCCGCCGCACAAGCACGATGTGCACAAAGTCAATGCCCAAGGCGAGGTGGTGGAAGGAGATCTGGAAGAGATTTACTTTTATCAATTCAAGCGCCGCGAAGGCTATGCTTTTCAGCGCGTATACAACGACGCTCGCAGCCTTGATGAAAGCGTCGTCGCACAGCACAACGACATCGTGCTGGTGCCCGAAGGGTATCATCCTGTTTGCACCGCATACGGTTATGACTGCTACTATTTGAACTTCCTTGCCGGCTCGGCGCAGACGCTGGCCGCCACTGATGATCCATCCTACGCATGGACAAGAGAGACCTGGGACAAGAAAGATCCGCGCCTGCCGATGGTGGAGCACAAAATGGAGGAGATGGTGGCATCATGAATGAATATCAGGAATCGGCCGCTGTCATGAAAGAGCGCCAATATGACCTCTTAACCATCGGGCGCAGCTCCATCGACCTTTACTCCAACGACATTGGCGCCCGCTTCGAGGACATAACTGCATTTGCCGCGCTGGTCGGCGGTTGTCCGACCAACGTAGCCGTCGGCACAAAGCGGCTGGGATTGAATTCGGTCTTATTGACGGCCGTGGGAAATGACCCGGTGGGCGATTTCGTTCTTTCCTTCTTAATGAAAGAGGGCGTCGACACGACTTTCATTGCCAGAAAAGCCGGGCATCGCACAAGCGCAGTATTGCTCGGCATTGAGCCGCCCGACAGATTTCCGCTCGTGTTTTACAGAGACAATTGCGCAGACATTGAGCTCACTATTGACGACGTGGAGAATGCTCCCATTGCGCAATGCCGGGCGCTCCTTGTCTCCGGCACCGGACTCAGCCGCGAGCCCAGCCGTTCGGCCACTTTCAGAGCGGTGGAAATTGCCAGGCAAAACAATACGGCTGTCTTTGTCGATCTCGATTTTCGTCCTGACCAGTGGTCGAACTATCCCGGCGGCGACGTCCGCGCCTACGGCATAACCATGCGCCACCTCATCCCTTTCGTGGACATCGTGATCGGCACCGAAGACGAAGTGAAGGCAGTCTACATCAAGAGCAAAGACGATGTCACAGTCATTTCTTCTCAAGTTTCTGGCGCCACTATATGCGGTGAAGCAGAAAATGCCGTGCAGCAATTGCTCGCCTCCTCCCTCAAGGCAGTGGCGCTGAAGCGCGGCAAATCCGGCTCAACCGTGTATCTGCCGGGCGGCAAATCATTTGCGGCGCAACCGTTCCCCGTTGAGGCGATGAATGTCCTGGGAGCGGGAGACGCTTTCGCCAGCGGGTTTATCTACGGATACTTGAAAGGCAAAGACTGGAAGGACTGTGCCGCCCTCGGCAATGCGGCCGGCGCCATCGTCGTAACAAGGCAAGGATGCGCCAATGCCATGCCCCGGGAAAGCGAGCTTCTGAGCTTTATGAATCAGCATTATGAGCTGAGGACAAAAGAATCATCATGCCGGACCTGACACTGACGAAACAACTCGACGGTCATCGCGTCGTTACGGAAAGCATTTACGCGCAAATCACTCAGATGCGCGTTGGCGAGCCAAAAAGCATCCTCAGGCTCATGCAAGCACGCAAACAGCGAACTGCTTTTGCAGCGGACGGCCGCCTCAACATAATTGCCGCCGACCACCCAGCCCGCCGCGTGACGGGAGCAGGCAATTCGCCGACCGCTTTTTTGTGCCGCCGGGATCTGCTCAACCGCCTGGTGTCCATCCTGGCAGCAGGCGCCGCCGATGGTGTAATGGCGACGATGGACATTCTCGAAGAGCTTGTCATTCTTGATGAACTGCTGGCTGTTAATGGCGGAAAGGGCAAAGAACAGCATGAGCCAGGCGCCGGTGGCTTGCCTTCGCCCGGCAGGTTCACCGAGGAGAAGCTCTTTATTGCCAGCCTCAATCGCGGCGGTCTCAAAGGCACCTCGTGGGAGCTTGATGATCCCGTCACCGGTCCGGGCGCAGAGGCGCTCCGGCAGATGAACATCGACGGCGGCAAGCTTCTTCTGCGCATATGCGATGCAGACGATCGCACTCTGAGAACAATTGAGAGCTGCCGCCAAGCAATCTCCGGCATGAGCGCATGCGATCTGCCGATCTTTATTGAGCCACTGCCGGTGATGCGCGATAACGGCAAGCTGAAAGTAGTAAGAGAGCCCGCGGCCATTGCGGCTGCCGCTTGCGTTGCTTCGGCCTTAGGCGACAGCAGCCGTTATTTATGGCTGAAACTGCCGATTTGCGAGCAATTCGAGCTGGCAGCACAAGCCACAACGCTGCCGATCTTGTTGCTGGGCGGTGAGGCATCGCATGACAGGGACAGATTTTTGAGCGACCTCAAATATGGGCTTGAAAGCGGGAGCAATGTGCGGGGCACCATGATCGGGCGCAACGTCCTTTTCTCCGACTCACCATTGGCAACAGCCAAGGCCGTCCATTCTCTTGTCCACGGCGGACCAAATTGAGAGGAAGAAATGAAAAAAGTTCGATTGACAATGGCGCAGGCGCTGATTCGCTTTCTCAAGAACCAATATGTGGAACGCGATCGTGTCGTTGCGCCGTTCTTCGCAGGCTGTTTCGGCATCTTCGGTCATGGCAACGTAGCAGGTATTGGTCAGGCGCTTAAGGAAAATCCTTCCTTCCGTTATTTCCAAGCGCGCAACGAGCAAGCCATGGTGCACACGGCTGTCGCTTATGCACGCATGAAAAACAGGCTCGCAGCCTTCGCCTTAACAAGCTCCATCGGTCCCGGAGCAACGAATATGGTTACCGGTGCCGCCCTGGCAACGATCAACCGGCTGCCGGTTCTGCTTTTGCCCGGCGACATTTTTGCCAAAAGAAGTGTCGCGCCCGTCTTGCAGCAATTGGAAAGCGGGCACTCTCAGGACATTTCAGTCAATGATTGCTTCAAGCCCGTCTCGAAGTACTGGGACCGCATCCAGCGTCCGGAGCAGCTCATCTCATCTCTCACGGAAGCCATGCGCGTCCTCGTGTCACCCTCAGAAACAGGGGCAGTGACGCTCTGCCTGCCTCAAGACGTGCAGGTGGAAGCATACGATTATCCTCAAGCATTCTTTGAAGAAAGGACATGGACCGTTCCCCGCCCGAGAGCGGACGCAAGCATCCTTCTCAAAGCGAAGGAATTGATCGCCGGCAGCAAATCCCCGCTCATCATCGCCGGTGGCGGCGTAATTTACAGCGAAGCTTCCGAGCCGCTGTCGCAGCTTGCCATGCGCGCAGGTATACCCGTGGCTGAGACTCAAGCCGGCAAGGGCTCTCTTGCCTACGATCATCCCCTGTGCGTCGGCGCGATGGGCGTGACAGGCTCCGAAGCAGCCAACATCCTTGCCCGCCAGGCAGACCTGGTAATCGGAATCGGCACACGCTACAGCGACTTCACAACCGCCTCCAAAACAGCCTTTCAAAACGAGCAGGTGCGGTTTATAAACATCAATATTTGTGAGTTCGACTCTTACAAGCACAATGCACTGCCCGTGGTGGCAGACGCGAAGGTCACGCTCGAAGAGCTCTCAAGACTTCTTGCTGATTTCGAGACAACACAGCACCACCGGGAGATGGTTGAGCGCCTGCGCAAGAGCTGGAGCGCAGAAGTAGATGAAGTTTGCGGCAGAAACAAATCAGGCGGCGATGAGCTTGAGCTTGGGGCGGATTCGCTGATTAGCCAGGCCCATGCTGTCGGTGCCATAAACGACGCGCTCAAGCCGCATGACGTCGTGGTGTGCGCTGCGGGAAGCTTGCCTGGCGATCTGCACAAACTCTGGCGCTCCAGGGAGCCGAAAACTTATCACGTGGAATACGGCTATTCATGCATGGGCTACGAAATCGCAGGCGGCATCGGGGTCAAGATGGCTGACCCCGGACGCCATGTTTGCGTCATGGTCGGCGACGGGTCTTATCTCATGATGGCACAGGAAATTGTGACTGCTGTTCAGGAGCACATCGATCTCACAATTGTCCTCCTGGACAACCACGGCTTTGCGAGCATCGGCGCCCTTTCGGAGGGAATCGGCGGCGGCCGCTTCGGCACCAGGTACCGCTTCAGAGATGAAAGCGGGCAGCTTGAAGGCACATTCCTGCCCATTGATTTGGTCACGAACGCAGCGAGCATGGGCGCGAACGCCGTCCTCGTTCGCGATTTGAAAGAGCTGAAGACGGCGCTCGAGAAGGCGCGAACGACTGCCGGTGTCAACGTTATCGTTGCCCGAACGAATATTGAAAAAAGCGTGCGGTGCTACGAATCGTGGTGGGATGTTCCGATTGCAGAAGTCTCGCAGTCAAGCGCCGTTCAACAGGCACGCAAAACTTACGAACAATGCGTTAGGTCCGAGGTCGGCTATTATGCGCCCGCCCAAACGCCTGAAGCAAAGGAGAAAACAGCCGCCTGCTGGAAAGGGGAGAGATGATGGAAAGTCTGAAGATACGCGTGGCGAATGCCCCTTGCTCGTGGGGCGTACTTGAATTCGATTTAGCGGAAAGAATGCCTGCTTATGAGCAGGTGCTCGATGAAATGGCTCTTGCCGGTT
>DATNRC010000249.1:0-21622 GCA_036703705.1 Candidatus Obscuribacterales bacterium | reverse complement strand
CTCATTGTTATGAATCATGCGGATAGACAAGACCCGCTGGTGGTGATGGCCCTTGCTAAACATTTGGGCGGAGCTGTCTATTGTCTTGTCGCTCGTGAAGCCTTCGATTGGAACCAAGGAATTCGCGGCTGGTTGTTTCAGAGGTTTGGTTGTTTCTCCGTAAGCAGAGGCATTGTTGATTTCAAGTCCGTCAAGACTATAGAAAAAGTGCTCACTGACTCCGCCTCCCGGCTGATCGTCTTCCCGGAAGCGGAGGTCACGGGTGACGATGCTACGGTGCACAACGTCAGCCGTTCGCTCATGCACATTGTCCTTTCGGCGCAGAAGGAGCTCATCAAAGCTAAAGCTCCACGGTCGCTCTGCATCCTGCCCGTCGGCGTCAGCTACAGGCTGGTGACGGATCTGGAAAGAAGTACGAACGCGACACTAAATCGCATTGCACGCCAACTCAATCTCAAGCACGAACCCGGCAGTGACGTGACGACGCGCGTGCGAACAGCAATTGGCATAATCTTGCAAACTCTTGCGCAACACTACGAGATTGTTCTGCCGGAACAAGCGTCACATCACGAACAAGTGCATTTGTTGGCAAGACACATCTGCCGGCGAATTGCGCTGTCTGCGGGAGTGAATCTCGAAGCTGAGCAATCAACCGAACAGCATCTCTATTTTCTGCGCAGTGCGACTGTGGAAGGTGCCACTGCTCACTTCAGGAGGAAGCGGCGGAACCGCGTTGCACGCATTGATGACGACACCCCCAGCCGCTATCAACAGAAGCTCCGGCGCCCGCTGCCAAACATCATCAGCCAAATGCTGCGTGACCTCGATCGGGTTGAGCTCTTGTTGATTTTACAGCGTGTTCTCAATCAGCCGTCTTCGCCAATCCAAACTTGCCGAGTTCTGGATTGTCTCGAGCTGGAAGTCACGGGACGGATGAGGGCCAAGGGGAAGCAACGTGCCTCCATCTACCTGGGTGAACTGATTGACGTCATGCCTCATTGGCAGGCTTACACAGCAAACAAGAACTCAGCGATAGATAAGCTCTGCGATACTGTGCGAGCAGGGCTCCAGTCAGCTCTCGATCGTGCTCACGAAGCAGAGAAGCTCCCACTTATCAATGCACTGCGCTACAACCTCTCCAAGCAGTAGAAATCAAAGCTCGCCGCATTGCAACCCTTCGCAATCGCCAATCACAATGTAGAAGATTGGCTCCAGGCAGAGAGCAGCCTCAAGACAAAGCATCTTCTGCATGAAGTTGATCAATGCGAGGATGGAGTTGGGCCTTCTGCCTGCTCCTCTTCTTCCTGATCGCTTTCCAAGGCAAGTGCTTCTCGGTCGGCGTTGCCGCACTTCGGGCAACGAACGGCATCCGAATTTTCATCAATGAAAAATGCCTCTTCGCACACCTGGCAGATGCACCACTCGACTGCAACGATGTTAGATGACCTCTTCTTCATGGTTGTCTACGACCTCTTGGCGGCAGCCGGCGCCTTCATTTTGCTGCTCCGTATCGTTTTGGCGTGGGCTGAAACAGCATCCTATCCCACACCGGGAAAAACCGTTGATCTCGCCGGGCAGAATCCTTTCACACCCCAGCAATTGGGATGCGTGTATCTGGGCTCGAAGCAAACGTCGAAAGCAATCGAGCTGCTCAGCTCAACCCGCGAACAGGCTCCCACTGACGAAATTCGCGGTCAGGCAGACGCGCTTCTTGCCCTTGCTTATGCGCTCGAAAAAGAGCCGGCGCTCTCCAAACGGCATATTCAACTTGCCAGGAGCGAGTTGAGCGCTAGACAAGGTCAGATCTTTCCTTCCGTTGCCAAGGAATCGCTGGGAATGGTAGCGGCATTGAGCGGAGATTATCAATTGGCGGAGAAAGAACTCTCGGAGTCGCTGCCAGGGCTTCAAGCCTCGCCCATCGACCTGGGTAATCGGCTTGAGGCCGCACAAGCCGCTCTGTGGCGCTCCTACTGCCGCGAGAAAACCGGCAATCAAGCAGGGGCAGAAGAAGATCGCAAATACGCCCTGAGTTTTGCTGACGAAGCCAAGCATTTGAAGACAATTGCCGACATGCTTGATGCGCTTTTCGGCAAAAAACCGGCAACGCGCGTTAGCGAAGCCATACGCGAAAAATGGGCCGTGGTTGTCGGTGTCAGCAACTTCGCCGATTCTTCTGTACCAAGGCTTCGCTATTCGACAAAAGACGCAAGAGATATTGCCGCCTACCTGGTCAATGACGCCGGATTCAAGCCGGACCACATCAAGACCTTGATTGACGCCTCGGCAACCAGGGCAAATCTTGCCGATTGCTTGGGAGGTTTGTGGCTGCCCAATGTCAGTCGCCCAGGAGATTTAGTCTTCCTTTTCATCTCATCCCACGGCACACCGGCGTACAAAGATATCGGAGCCTTAAATTCCGTTGTCACTTATGACACTGAATTAGATCGCCTCTTCACGACATCCATGCCCATGCAGGGACTGGTGAGAATGATGCGCAGCAAGTTGAGGAAGAGGCATATTTTCGTTGTGCTCGATACCTGCTATTCAGGAGGGTTGGGAGCGCCCGGTGAAGAAGCGCAATCGGCCTCGAATGTGGATCCCGACTTGCTTCTCAGCTCCAGCTATCAGCTTTTGTTAAGCTCGAGCGAAGGACATGAGCGATCCTGGGAATCCAAGCGCTATCAAAACAGCATTTTCACCCGCCAGTTCATCAACACGCTCCTCCTCTATCCGAAGTATGACGATTTTAATTCTCTTTTCTCAACCATGAGAGACCAGGTCATTCGCGAGGTCTCAGCTGATTTCAAAGGTAACACCCAGACACCGAAACTGTCCGGTCTCTGGTCCGGCAAAGGATTCGTCCGGCAAGCAAATGCCGAAACAAATGGAGAAGCATATGCCAAAGTCATTGCCACTATTTCTGGTGCTCATTCTTGCTGCCGCCTGGAGCGCGGAAGCGTTTTCTCAGCCGCGAAGCGCCAAAGACATGTTTTTCGAACAGCTCAACTCTCCCGCGGAAAAAATCAACAGCGGCTTTAAGTACTGGATTCAGCTTCGCCGGAAAGGCAAGGTGAGCCATTTGCAAGACCTCCTGCTGCCCTAGCTTAATCCCGCTCAGGCTTCGCTTCTATTCCGAATGGCCAAGCGGTATCTTGAACCAGAATGCGCTCCCTGCCCCTGGCTCGCTTTCCACACCGATGGCGCCGCCATGCTCTTCAATGATTGCTTTGCAGATGCTCAATCCCAGGCCACTGCCGACGATACCGGAACCGTCGCTGTCCAATCGCTCGAAGCGCTCAAAAATCTTTTCCTTCTGAGAGGTGTCAATACCGCCGCCAGTGTCAATGACTTTCACCTCCACATCTGTTTCTTGCTCATGGACTTCAATTCTCACGCTTGTATTTTCACCAGCATACTTCACCGCATTCGACAAGAGATTGACCACTACTTGAACGATCCGAGTTTCATCGGCAACGCAATTTACGCTCGCCTCCGGCAACGAAATCGTTATCCGGTTCTGCTCCGCGAGCGGCTTAACCATGTCCACGCTTCGTTTTAGCGCATCCGCCAGGTTGAATTCAGCCTTTTTCAATTTCAGTTTTCCGGAGGAAATTTTTTCGACGTCCAAAAGACCATTGATGAGATTGATGACATAAGCGATATTGCGCTCGGCGTCCTTGACGTTGAAATCAGCCTTATCTGTGAGCTTTCCCAATGCGCCCACAGACAGAAGCGTGAGGGATGCTTGAGCCGACATTAGAGGAGTCCTCAGATCGTGACTGACCATTGCCACGAGGTCTCGCTTCAGGCGTTCGCCCATTTTCCTTTCCGTAATGTCGTGCGCAATCCAATAAAGAGCGTGCTCACGTTCAGACCAGCGCGCCGACCATTTGATGTCGATTACCTTTCCAGATCGTGTTCTTATGCGATTTTCAAACGACGATATCGAGCTGCCGGCCATAAATTTGTCGATCGCCCGGCATGTGCTTTCAGCGTCCTCATCGACAATGAAATCGTCAAGAGTCTTCCCTATCAGCTGCTCCGGCTCATAGCCAAACAGCTCTATCGATCCCGGACTTGCTGCGGTGAACGTTCCTGTGTTGTCGATCGAGCAAATCACATCCATAGCATTGTCAACTGCGGTTCGCTCCTGCTGAGCGATGCGTTTTAGCTCAGATGCCAGCGTATGAATCGCGCGATCGATTTGGGCGATTTCATCACTGCCATCAACCGGCGGAGCCAGCGGCCCGCCTTCTGTAAGTTGCTTGATGTTTTCGATTACGACACTTAGCCGTTGTTTTGTCTTTCTCTGTGAGACGATGAGGTAGGCAGCCGCCAAACCGGCTCCACCCGCCGCCGCAATAAGAATAGGCAATGCCAGACTGAACGCTCCTGACCCACTCTCCGCCCATGCCGGTTGCCCCGTTAAAGAGCAGAGAGCGACGTGTCCCAAAGCAAGAGCTAATAGAGCATTTCTCTTCGAGCCTTTCGGTTTGGGAGGAATGCCCTCTACTTTCATCCGCCGTCCTCAACGTGTGGGCGGTCGCAATAATTCGGTCGTGACACTGCCGCTTTTCTGGCTTGATTCATCTTCCAGAATTAAGGCCACCTCGTCAAACACTTTCCTGAAACCCTTTGGTCGATTGAACGTATTTGCCGGCAGAACGCACCTCTGAGCATCAATGGTATCGAGATAAAGAATCTTCATTTTAGCCGCATTCAAGCCTATGAGTCTCAGAGGAATGCCAAGCTCGGGAGGAACATTCAGCAGTTTTGACAGAGCGGCGCTGCTTGCTCGAGGCAGGCTCAAGTCTTTCGTTACCCAGCAGGTGCCTGTAACAGCCCGGCTCCTCCCATTGGTGACGACTCGCGTGTACTCAACAGCCATGAGTCCGGCAATCTTTGTAGTCTTTCCACGCTGGAAGGAAATCTTGTCGCCCTTTTTCGGATTCGCTCCCCAATAGGTCTTTTTCTGGGCCGTCTGAGGTGTCTGCTCCATGTAGCAGCGGTTGGCATTATTGACAAATGTCACCTTGTAATCGGGCGACAGTGCGAGGATGGAGATGTCTCGCGCCTCGAGCCTCACGCCTTTGGGTCCGACAAAACAATCAATCGGTCCATGAACCTGGCTTGCCTGTCTCAAAAACCAGTCCCTTTTTGCTCCTGTCTGGCTGTTATTCGTTGTCCCTTTCGGCGTTGCTTTGGCGCCGTCGTGCGATGTCTCCTTGGCTCGACTTTGCGATGCGGCCAAGGACCATTGCGGCACAACAAGCCAGGCCGCCAAAATGATTATGATCAGGTGTCGCGCTAACGTCATATCCGGACCACCGCAATTCCGGTGAGGCTACTCTTATATTTTGACTCAGATGTGGCAGGATTTAGGCATAGGACATTGTTTCGAAGACTGAAAATGTTCGTGGTCTCAAAAATAGCAGATGTCAGGACAAAAAGAGCACAGCCAAGTCCGAATCCTGGAGATAGGCGATAAATGGTCGACTCGGGCACACCACCGGTAAATGAAAAGCCGTCCGATGATACCACGGTGATGGACGGGACGGTCACTGACAGCCAGGACAAGGCTACCGAATCCGGAAGGCGGGATAAGTTGCCGACGCCGCGTCCACTTAAAATGCCGGGCGAAACACCGGTTGGACAGGAAGCGAACACCATCCATGTGGAGGAAAGAAAGGACAAAACGCCAAGCTCGCCCGCTCAGATAAAAATGCCAAAGTTTATCGGCGATCAATGGGAAGTAATCGAGCTGCTTGGAGAAGGCGGCATGAGCACGGTTTACAAAGCGCGGCACAAAGTTCTTCAACGAACGGCGGCAATTAAGGTGCTGCTGCCCGGTCTGGTTTCCAGAAAGCAAAGCATCAACCGCTTCGAAAGGGAGGCGAGGGCGCTGAGCACTCTGGAGCATCCAAACATTGTCAGCGTGCACGACTACGGCATGACGGATGACGGCCAGGCATATCTCGTTGTGGAACTGCTGGAAGGGGTGTGCCTGCAAGATTTGATCGACGAATCGGGACCGATGGAGCCGGAGCGGGCGCTGCCGCTGTTTCAACAAATCTGTGCCGCCGTCGGGCATGCTCACGGGAAGGGCATTCTGCACCGGGACCTGAAGCCGGGCAACGTCATGCTCGTGAAACAAGACGGCAAGGAAGTGGTCCGACTAGTTGATTTTGGTCTGGCAAAGCTCTACGCGGAGGAAGAAGGAGCGCCGGCGAAGCTCACCGCCACGGGCGATGTGGTGGGCACGCCGTATTACATGAGTCCTGAGCAATGCTCTGGCAAGCCGATGGATGCCAGGTCTGATATATACTCGCTTGGCTGCTTGATGTATGAAGTGCTGGGAGGTCAACCGCCATTTAGCGGCGAATTCGTGATCGAGGTCGTGCAAAAGCAATTGACCGCCAAACCGGAGCCGCTGGTTCCCGTCAATGCGCCGGACAGCCTG
Organism: Candidatus Obscuribacterales bacterium; assembly: GCA_036703705.1. GTDB lineage: Bacteria > Cyanobacteriota > Vampirovibrionia > Obscuribacterales > Obscuribacteraceae > DATNRC01. The sequence goes on along the minus strand of DATNRC010000249.1, from coordinate 15,162 downwards.
ATGAAACGGCTGAACACAATTGTCCTTAAATGCCTCGCCAAGAATCCCAACAACCGCTATCAAAGCATAGCCGAGGTTGAAGAGGCGCTTTCTCAATGCGTATCGCGCTCGAGCAGCTATTGGGAGCAAAAGGCAAAAACTGCAAGGTCGCTGCACGAGCAAAAGAAGCCTTCCTCCAGGGTTTTGGCAGCTATCATTGGCGGATGGCTTTTGGCTTTATGCGGCATTGCCGCGGGGATTTTCTTGTTCGTTCGCACGGATAGTGCTCCCGTGATAAATGTCGATCGAAGTTTGTGGATAACAAGCGACAGCTACCGCGTTTCCGAAGAGCCCCAGTTTGAGCTGAAAAAAGCGCAAGCGGTAAAGGCGCTGGATCTCGCGGCACAACAGCCCGATTTCACACCCAGGCGCAAGGCCGAATCGTGGATGAAGCTGGCTGACTTCTATCGCGCTAACGGACACTGGAGCGAAGCCAGGTTGTGGTATGCAAAGGCGGGCTCGCTTTTCGAAAGAATGCAAGGAAGACGCTCATGGGAAGTGGCTTATGCAGAGAAAAACTTGGCCATCTGCGCCTTTTTTCAGGGCGATGTTCCAGTTGCAGAAAAGGCTTTCCAAACCAGTCTCAGCATTATTGAATCGCTTTTGAGAGATCCCTCGCAGCCGCAGGAAATGGTGTTCAGAACGACTCGTTCGGAAGAATTGCTCGAACCGTTGCAGTTTCTCGAGATTATCTACTCGCAAAGGGATGAGCTTGAAAAGGCGCGGGCTGTCTGCAGAGACATCATCACCATCTACGGAAACATGCGCGGCTATAGGCGCGAGAAGATTTTATGGCGGAGCGAACAGGCCGATATCGAACGACGGGCCAAGGATTACCCTGCTGCTGAAGCGTTGTACAGACACGCAATTGCTGAATGGAAACAATTTGTAGGCAGCGACGACATAGACGCAATTCGCTGCGCATTCGGCTTGGGAATGGCCTTGAAGAACCAGAAGAGATTCACCGAGGCGGAAGAGGTTCTGGCTGAAGTTTTGAACAGTGCGAAAAGGCGGTTGAACAACCAGGATCCGCTCCTGGTATCGATTCAAAGGGAATATGCGGATGCATTGTGGCGAGATGGCAAATGGATAGACTCTCTTCTTTCGCGAAAGATGCAGTAATCGCGCCTCGCGGGCATCGCCCCACTTTGACGCTCAAGTGATATCTCTTAAGCGCCTCGCGGGCATCGCCTCGCGGGCATCGCCTCGCGGGCATCAGAAAACGCCCGGCCGTGGCCGGGCGTTTTCTGGCGGTTCGGTAAAAGCTTGATTAAGGCCTTTCTGCGTATGCCACGCTGCTGAAGTATTTTTTGAAATCAGAGAGGGGCAATTCAAAGATTCCATCATCCACTCCGTCAAGAGGTTGACCATTGGCATCCACCGGTTCGCCGTTGCCCCACGGATTCATGATCTTCACCATCTTGGTCTCGGGGTTGTAGTCGACGACGCTGTACTCGTGCCCCGCGGGAATGCCGAGATCATCGACCCGGTTGTCTGATAGCGGAATTCCCAGTCCTGTAAGGGACGGATGTGCGCCCCATTCGTTGTTGATGCCGCACACTACTGGTCTTCCGTCAGCGAAGGCTTCCGTCAACTTGCGGTCGAGCTCTTCTTCGGATGTGAGCGCCAGCGTGTCGCTGTCAACGCCGTTGCCGGTCAGAATTCGCAAGCCTGCATTGCGAAGCGAGCCACCATCGGCTCCTTCCTGATCGACATCGCCTCCGCCAAGATTGAGCGGTCCGCGTCTGTACCAATGCTCGTTGCAGTACTTGCCGTAAGCCTTCTCCAGAATGCACGGCCACGACCCATAGGCTGTTGGCTCAGCGAATCTGGCCATTTCCGCCTCTGTAGGCGCTTCAACGGTAATGGGCTCATCGGGCGCGCCGGGGAATGTCACCGTATACGTACCATCATGATTGTCTTGAATCATGTCTCGAATGGCTTCCGGGTTGGAGCCTGCAAGCGATGCCACTGCAGACATGAAATAACAATCGCCGATGGCACCCTGCCTTATCGCTTCGGGCCGGATTGCATCCAATTCGTTGGCATGCCCGCCCCAGATATCCAGATTGGCTGGTGCCAGCTCATTGCCCGATTGATGCAAATTGGCGTCTACTCTGAGAACAAGCTGCATTTCATCACTGGCAATGAAATCATTGAGATACTCATCAAGATCGGCAGCGGTAATACCGTCATTTTCGTCGCCTAATTCATCATTGCTTGCTTCTTCGATGTCATCGAGCCGCTCTTTCATTTCTTCGAGAGCTTTCCTGTCCGCCGCGCTCAATGAAGAATCAGCCGCAACCGCATCTATTTCTTCGCCGGTCAAATATCCGTTGCCATCAGCATCAAGTGTTGAAAAATTGTTTTTACCATAGTCTCGCATGTGAGTGAGCGAAGCAAGCTCTTCTTTCTTTTGGCGCTGCAATTCGTCAAATCGTGCCATGTCAGCAGCCGTTATGCCGTCGTTTTCATCGCCGAATTCATCGTCGCTCAATTCTTCCAGCTCATCCTGATATTCTTTCAACATCGCAACGAGCTGAGCATCCTTGCCTGTGTAGGAGCCATCCCGCATCGCCGCGTCTACTTCTTCTTCACTGACAAATCCGTCTCCATCGGCATCAAGGCGGCACATATTGGTATCAAACAGATTCTTCACGCTGTCGCTTCTTAAATTGGGATCTGCTGGCTCGTGGAAGATGATGCATTCATCATCAGCAGCCACGTCACTGGCCAGTCCGGGAGTGGCGCTGTCCTGCGGGTCGGATGCACTTCCATCATTGGAACTTGAATCGCCGCCGTCGTTAGAGTCGGCAACTCCGGAACTGTCTCCGCCATCTTGCGTTTGAGACGCGCCACCATCTACAGGGACACCTGCGTCCATGGGCTCTGACGTACCGCCATCTTTCGTCTGAGCTTCGCCGTTGTTTTTTGCGGTTCTCACGGCAGTTGCCACATCGACATCAATTAGATCGAGTAACGGCAATAGCGTGCCTGCCGTCTCCTGAATGCGCTGCCATTCGGCGCTCTGGACAAGTTTTTCCAATCCGTCCCTGGCGTTATTGAGTGCTTCTTGAGAGAGATTCCTTTCCTTTTCGGTTATTTGCGCAGCCGTGTTTTCCTGTCTTTCGACATGGTTTTGAACTAACTCTGTCATAGTAAAATGGCCTCTTTGAAAGCGGAAGCACTTTCAGGCAGCCGAAGAAAAAGGACGAGGAAGGTCCTTCACGTCGACATATGCTTCCTTCCCGAGCGAAAAACTCGGGAGCGTTACGAAGGGTGGGTGGGGTACGACGCTACTCTAAGGGACTTACCGTGAGAAAGTTGTGATAACTTCCGGAGCGACACCGCCGTGCTGCCGTCCAATGCCAAAGACGCGGCTGGAAAAAAAATTAGGGGGGCAAATGTTGCCAAGAGAAATTCAGCTTTGCTGGCAGGCTTTCTTGTGGTCCGTGAGCGGCACAAGCCCAATCGGCTGCGGACGAAATCCCGGAAAGACGCGATCTAGTTGATCATTTCCCAGAGCACCAGCGAGAACCTCGCTCAATATCGAACGATAGTCATGAACCACTTGTAGTCCGCTTGGACCGAGCACCCACTTCTCTTCGGAAAGACCCGGCCATGCGCCATGAATTTTGCCGCCGCTCACCCGCGCACCGAGTGCCATAGCCGCAAAACCACGCCCATGATCTGTGCCTAACGATCCATTCTCATATATTCTTCTTCCAAATTCCGTCAATACAAGTACGGTCACACGGTTTTGCCATTTGTCCATATCCTTATCGAAAGCGGCAAGTGATTGAGCGAGCACTTCTATGTTCTCCGCCTGCAATCCCGTACTTCCGCCTTGCACGAAATGCGTGTCCCAGCCGTCGAGATCGATACAAGCTATTTCCAATCCAACATCAGCCTTTATCAGTCGCGCTATTTCCTTTAGACCTTGTCCAAAGTGGTGCTCAGGATAATCGGCCCCATCCGTGGGTCGGTACGTCTTTCCCCTGAGAGATTCTACCCGCTTGAGCAGGGTCAGGGTGGACCGACCAGGTGCGCTCAACACATCTACATCGGCTCCGTACAACGAAGATAATGCGGCCGACACGGCAGCCGGATCTGATGAAGGAGTCTTTATCTGTACATCATCAAGCGAGGATATGGCACTGGCGTTGGGAGCGCCGCGCAACACTTCAGGAATCGTTGCGCCTATCGCCACCGCGGACAATGGCGTCAATTCAGATTGTGCGCGGGTTCGCAAATGCCGCGCCAACCAGCCGCCGCCAACGGTCTTACCAAATGCTTCACCGTGCTCCATTTGATCCTGAGCTTCAAAGTGCGACCCCGTCGGATTGTCCGATCCCACGCCCTGCACAATTCCTAAACGACCAGCCGCAAAGGCCGGATACAAGGGCGCCATCTTGGGATGGAAGGCGTACAGATCGTCCAATTTGAGCGCGCGGTCTTTAGAGGCGCTGCCTTGCTTGGGTGAAGGGATGGCTATTGTCGGACGCAAATTGTAGTAGCGATCGTCCGCATAAGGAACAATCATATTAAGGGTATCGGCACCGCCGCGCAGAAACACGCAAACGAGTGTGCTCGCCCCGGCATTCGGGAGCAGGGAATCATGTCCCAGGACAATCTGACGCAAAAACGAGCGTCTGCATGATCTCGTCATCTCAACACCTCTGAAACGCCGGCGAGGAAAGGATCAACCCGACGAGCTCCGCCATGTGGTGAGGGTTCTTCAGATCTCGCGCCGCGACAAAACTGCCTAGAGCGCTGGATTCTCTATTGTTGGCAGAACGACCGATGAAGTAGGCAAAAAGCTTATCCTGTTCCCCCCTCTCTGAACTCGCTACGGCAAGCGCTTTGCATAAACGATCGATGTCCACATGAACGGAAGGAATTTGATTGCTTGCCGCAGCGAATGCAAAGTTCCACCGCCACAGAAGCGTGCCTAACCATGGTGCTGCCTCCTCCGGATAGCCATCGGGAGTAGGATATTGAAAGGGCGCATGACCCATTCTCGTCAGATATTCGACAAGCTCGTCGTGAGCGTGTGTATCGGCTCCCATTGCCCTCAGCGAGCTGACGACATAATGAAACGGTCGCTTCAGCTTTGCGCCGGCGGATCGTTGGAAGTCGTCCGAGTATAGAATCGTGCGGAGCATCGGTTTTATTTGTCCGTCATGGGCGCGATAAGTCTTCGCTACGCGCTCAACGAGGCGAGCCGGGGGATCCTCGCAGACAAATCGGGTCACCATTTTGCGCGCGATGTGTTTTGCAGTTTCAGGATGAGCACAGACGATATCCACAACCAGCTCGACATCCTTTTCTCCGCCGCCGGCTGGAATGATTCGTCCCAGTACCCGTTTTTCTCCATCATCGTGCAATTTGCCGTCGAAATAGACTTTTCCTCGCCCCCAACCACTTGTCAGTCGCCAGCCTGTCAAGCAGCGGGCCACTTCGTAGACGTCTTTCTGGGTATAGCCCCCGTGTACACCCAGAGTGTGCAGCTCCAGCAATTCTCGCGCATAATTCTCGTTAGGCACACCGTGCGGCCCTTCTTTCTTGTTCTCTTTGCCATCGAGATAGACCAGCATCGCCGGTGATGTCACTGACATTTTTATCAAATCACGGAAGCGGCCCAATGCGTTCTTACGAATGACCTGCCGATCGTCTGTCGCCTTGAGGTAAATGCAGTCGCCCTTTTCGATATTGATATTCAGATGATCGGTCCAAAAATCTACCATTACTTCCAGCAACTGCCGTTTGCTGTAAACGCTTCTCAAGAGTTTGTAACGAACAAGGTCCTTTCTCAGGGCTTCTCTTTTGAAGTCATAACAAGACCCCGGATCGAGATGGATGGTTTCATATCTCCTTGCGCGCATTTCGCAAAGCCCGTCGTCGATTTTTTCGGGGTTCAATTGTTCCTCAATCCAGGCGCTTTGCCCCATGCTTCGCACACGCTCGCAATCTCCGGGCCATGGGCCGAAGGCTGCGCGCGACAAGAGATGATAAACGGGGTCGATTTCCGCTCCTGCAACGAGCGACACTGTGTCAGGTACGCACTGACCGAATCTGCGCGTAAGTTCGCTTACCGCACTGTCACATCCGCAAAGTGGCGCTGCAGCACCCAGTGCAGCAGCTGCACGGAGCATGGCGCGGCGCGTCACCTTCATGCGGAGGCTCCGACGACGTCATCGCTTTGAGACGACGCCACATCACGCTCGCTTTTGCCGCCATGTTTGCTCGCCGCCCGTTTCGACTTGCGCCTCATTAGCGATCTTGTTGCAGAACCGCAGCCAATCGTCAGCGACACAGGCCAGATGAGGAACCAGCCGACAAATGGCAAAAGATAAGAAAGCTCGAGGATGATGCCGCCACGGACAGTGGCACGCCATGGCCGTTCTTTATCGGCAGGCGACGGTAGCCGCTCGCCCAGAAGGGTGGCAATGCCCGAGACGCCCGCGTTGGCATAAACCATGTAAATGGTCAAAATTGCAAGCGCGGTAAGATCCCCTATCGATCCGTTCTTTCCGCCCGATGAAACCACGCCCAGGAAGGCAAGCGCGGTGATGGGAAGACCGACAAGAAACGGCACCAGAAGGCCATTGCGGCAGTCGGCTGAAACGGCCTCCACATGCTGAGGCCACAGCCCCCTGCACAACAGCCACAAGCCGGGAAACGCAAGCAGCAAGCCAACAACAACAAAGAAGATCGCCATGGTGTCAGCAAGTAACATCTGCTCCATCCCCCCTCGCCTGTTCCAATTCCGGTCTCCTCTTTCCAATATACCATGTGAGCATCGGCAGTGGAGCTTCTGCGCTTTGGCCATTGGAATTGGCAGTCGCTCACGCCAATTCACCAAGCGATGACATGCGGTCATGCCGTTTCTTTCTGCCATTCGCCATCACTTGAAATTCAGCTCACCGTTACCCCCTTGCCTGCCTCCAGCCCCAATTGAGCAGCAGACATTCCCAGCCAATCAAGCGCATTTTCGAAAAGCAATTTTCGCTTCACTGTTTCGCTGAACTCGGGCACCGACTCAATGAGCCGCCCGGGGTGGTCTTCGCCCAGAGGAAAGGGATAATCAGTGCCCAATGCCACCTTTCCTTCGCCAAACGTTCTAACGATATGCTGCAACATCGTCGGATCGTGAACGAGGGAGTCGACATAAAACCTGCCCAGGTATTCCTTTGGACCTTTTCTGTTGTGAACCGCGCAGAGATCCGGCCGCATTTCAAAGCCGTGTTGGATGCGACCGAGCGTAGCGGCGAACGCCCCACCGCCATGCGCGAATGCGACACGCAAATGAGGCAAGCGCTCGAAAACGCCGCCGAAGATCATCGAGCAGATCGCAAGGGTAGTTTCCGCCGGCATGCCGACCAGCCAGGGCAACCAGTAATCAGGCATCCGCTCTTCACCCATCATGTCCCAGGGATGCACAAAAATTGCCGCGCCCAGACTCTGCGCCGCTTCAAAAACAGGAAACAAGGCCGGATCGTTTAGATTCCAATCCCGGACATGAGAGCCAATCTGCACTCCTTGAAGCCCCAGCTCCTTTATGCAGCGCGTGAGCTCACCAATGGCCAGATCGGGATCTTGCATGGGCAAGGTGCCCAGGCCGACAAATCGTTGCGGGTGGGCGGCAACTATCTCCGCCATATGATCATTCAAGTACTTAGCAATATCCAGCCCGTCTGCTGGTTTAGTCCAGTAACTGAACATGACAGGAACGGTGGAAAGCACCTGCACGCGCACACCCTCTTCGTCGCACTCTTTCATGCGCTTAACCGGATCCCAGCAGTTGCTCTCAACCTCCCTGAAAAACTTGCCGTCGTCGCGCACCATGCGCGCTTTGCACGCCTGGTGGTGCTCCAGCTGAATGAAGCCGCCATAGCCGAATTTCTCCTTGAAAGCAGGAATTCTCTCAGGCAAGATGTGCGTATGAATATCAATTTTGAACATCTCTTCAATCTCGCATCGCGAAGTTGCCGGCGTGCCAAGAAGTGTACTACAGAAGCACGAGAAGTACGGACGTATTCAGCCGATGGTATATGGGTTAAACTTGTTACTGATCCGCCTCTACCGTATCTTTGCCCAGCATAATGGAGCGGCCCCTAAAGAGAAATTTCGAGCACCCTGCAATTCAGCTTGTTCTTGCCAGTTTTCTCATGCTGTTTGCGGAAATCATGGCCATTCGTTGGCTGGCCATTGAGCATATTGGCTTCCGGCTAATGCCAAATTTGGTGCTCATTATTGCCTTCATCGGCGGATCGGCGGGCATGGCGCAGCCGAAGACGGACAAAGTTTCATGCATAAAAGCGGCCGCAGGCTCCCTCTTGCTGACCGTGATGCTGAGCTTTGCGCCTCTGCTCAACCCTGCGCATTGGACGGCTGCAACAGACGCCGGCACGCAAACAATGACCGTTGTTGTTGTCATTGTCACCATGCTGCTCTCTTGCTTTTGTCTGGTCATGATGTTCCGCATGATTGGCAGCTTGATGGGCGCTGCCTTTCAGCAATTGAGCGCGCTCGAGGCATATTCGATAAACCTCCTCGGCAGTCTTATCGGCATTGTGATGTTTGCCCTTTTATCGTTTCTCAATCTTGGCCCCTTCGCCTGGATGATCGTTTGTTGTTCCGCTTTGCTTCTCATATTGAGAAACCGCAGCGCATCCATTCTCTGCCTCGTGCTTAGCGCAGCAACACTGTCCACTCTTTCCAGCGCCTGGTCTCCATATCGAAAAGTGGACATTCGAGAGCTGCGCGATCCAAGCGGAGTAACAGACATTGACGGAAGCTTCTTTCTCTATGGAAACAATTTCTTTTATCAAAGTGGCATGAAATTGCCCGATCCGGAGACTCTGGCGAAACTGGCTCACGATCATCCAGACAATCCGAGGGTTATGGAATTGGCTCGCTACCAGAAAACTCTCGACCTTCCCTATACTTTCGCCCGCTCGCATGAAAAAGTGCTGGTTTTAGGAGCCGGAGTGGGCAACGATGTTCTGTATGCCCTGCAAAAGGGCTCGTCGTCCGTTGACGCCGTGGAGCTTGATCCAGTCATTGCGCGCCTGGGTGAAATGCGGCATCCGTCACAACCTTATCGCGATCGTCGCGTTCATTTATTTGTCGACGACGCCCGATCGTATTTGCGCACCACGAAGAAGAAGTACGACCTCATAAACTTCTGTTTCATCGATCCAGGACATGCAGGTGTTGTTTCATCTTTCATGCGCGTCGATAATTTCGTCTATACTGTGGAGGCGTTCCGCGCGGCCCTCAAGCATCTGGAAGACGACGGCGTCGTTGTGGTGAGCTTCTCTTCTCCGCTGGAGACAATGGGCCTCGATCGGGTTTACTCCACGATATGGAAAGCAATCGGTCACCCGCCCGCCGCGCTTAAAGTCAAGAAAGTAGACATAGGCAACGTCAGCGGCACCGCAGTGGATAAGGCGCAGCTGGCAGTTTTTGCTTTTGGACCAGGGCTCAAGAAACACGCATATGCCGCTGATGCAGTGGATACCTGGCCCAAAGACATGGATCGTCCTTCGACAGATGATTGGCCCTTCCTCTATCTGAAGCTTGATATTCCGCCACTCATCGTTTACTTCGCTGTCCTCTTCAAGCTCGTTGCAGTCAGCCTTGCATTGAGCATACGACCGAAGCTTCGCGACGTTTCTCAACCTCATTGGTGGAGCATGTCTTTCATGGGCATGGCGTTCATGCTTCTGGAAGCCAAGGCCTGCACACAGCTTTCCCTGGCATTTGGAACCACCTGGATCGCCAGCTCGGCAGCCATTGCCGCCATTCTCCTTCTTGCATGGTTGGCCAATCAATGCGTCATGTACGGGCGAACACCTCGACTTTCTGTGTTGTATATCTGTTTAGCTGCGTCTCTGATCGCTAACTATTTCTGGACGATACCGGAATCAAGCCAAATGCCTTCCGCGCTCATAGGGCTATGGGCGAGCCTGGTGAATTGTCTGCCCATATTCTTCAGCAGCCTTATCTTTTCACGTTTGCTGAGTATAGCGCACAATCCGAGCCTGGCATTCTCTGCCAATCTGCTTGGTGTCGCATTTGGTGGAGTGGCGGAAAATTTGAGTCTGGCATTCGGATTGAGAGCATTATCCCTGGTCGCTTTGCTCATTTACCTCATCTCCTTTTGGGGTGCATATGGGCATCAGAGACAGTCCTCACTTTTGGGCGAAGCTTCGAAAGCCGGAGGGGAATAATGTTCTCGTTTCGAAGCTCATTAATGAAGTAGCGACAGAAGAGGCAACCGAAGTTATAGCACTCGCTGGCAGTGTATCGAATATGCTATCTTTCTGCCAATTCCAGCTCCCAATCTGCATGAAAGAACGCACTCCCAAAAAGAAAGATCCTGTGGTTTATGCTCTCAGTAAAGCGTCGCGATGTTACAACTGCGACAGCAAGCTGTTGCCGGACGATATAGTCAAAATTGCCACGGGAAAAGACGAGAGGGAGGTGCTCTGTCAAAAATGCGCGGGCCTGGAGGACTTTGCGATTTTGCCGGCCGGCAATGCTCAGCTCACACGCACAGCCAGCAAACATTCGCAAACACGCTACGTTGTCATGAAATGGTCGGAACTGTGGAAGTGCTATGAAAGGAAGGGATTGCTTGTGGAGCGGGAGGCACTTGCCCAGGCTCAGCGCGATATATTAAGCGAGAAGGATTGACCGCTGCGGCATAACCTCACTTTTCTTCAACAAGCAAGCTTGGAGGGATGACGTTGCCTTGTTGGCAATGGGGTCTCCATGATGTCCATAAGCAAATCCAGCCGGGTCCCCCGACACAACAACGGAATCAAGTTGGGAAGGCTGTAATAGTCGCCAGAAAAGACATAGGTATCGTATGTGATACCATTTGCTGCCGCATTCCTCAACTGCTGCTCCAGCTTCCTTTGCATGCCAGAGACATGCACAATCACAATATGCGGCGTGACATGCTGTGGATGTCTCCTTTGATATTCCTGCAGTTGCGGCACGAAGAATGGCTTGGTATTTTCATCCTGATCAGTAATGATGACGATCTGGTCGACCCATTGAGCGCGCCTCATCATTTCTTCAATAGCGATACCACAGGAAGTGCTTCCGTCGGCCTTGATATAAGAGAAAGCGCGCTCCCAATCTGACAATTCCTTGCCCTGCGCCTTTATCTCGACAGCGGCCGTGTCAAAGGCATACACATAAAGAGGCGCCTGGCATAAAGGTGCAATCAAGCTGGCCACCTGCGTTCCTATTTGCACGGCCGTGTGCATGGAAGCGCTTTTGTCGACGAGAAGCGCAGTGCTCCGCGTGATTTTTCCTGCGTTCTTTGCCTTTTTATCGCCTATTCGCAAAATGCTTTGGGCTAATGTTTCTTCCAAGCCAGCCGCCGCCTTTAGTGCCACCCTTGTCTTCAGCATGGATACACGCGGATCGTGTCCGCCCTGCTCCAGCTTCTCTTTGATGATTGGATAAATCTGGGGGCTGTCGCACATCTGCCGCCGCTTCAATGACGCCATATTGTTTATCACCTCCTGCGGTGTCATTACACTGACCAATGCATGGACAATCTCGGGTGTCATTTCCCTTACGGCGCCGACTGCTATGCGATAGGGAATTTTGTGATGCAAAATGATTTCCGCCTGCCTCACCGGATTGCTTTCATGAGCAAGCAATTTGAGCGCGCTGTTGCGCATGCTTTCCGGAGGCGCGTTACGGAAGAGAACGTCCTGAGCCAACGGCCCGGGCTTGATTCGCAACGACGAGTACAAATACTTCAAGGACTTGCGCGCAAACAGAGAAGCAGCGGCAAACGAGTCGATATCGGATTCCCTCTTTCGCAAGTACCTAATAATCTCTGTACGGAGAGACCGGGGAACGTTTCCAACTATGCCTTTATGGTAAATCCCGCGCCTCTTTCCTCCCTTTATCATTTTCACGACTCGCTCGAGGTGAAATGGCGCGAGCGAATCAATCATGGCCAAGCCCGCCTGGCGATACTCTTGAGAAAACTTCGATGTAATCAGCATAGCGATGAACAGCTGCTTGAGGTCATGAATAGTGCCGATCCCGACGTACCAGGCCGCCAGGTGTCCGAAGAACAGTGGATCTTTATCGTGCACCTGTTGAAACAATGGTATAAGCGGTGCGACATCTCTGTGCGGGCAGGTCAAAAGTGAGTTTAGAATATCCAGTCTATTGTCGGTCTCAGGACCGAGGCCGGTAGTTGCGCGTCGGCTCCTGCCGCCAAGATCGCCACCATGAGTAATGAGCAACGGATGGAATTGATTAGCGACAGGCAGCGGCACTATCCGCGCATTTTGAATTCTTCGTGGAGTGCCTCGGTTCTGATCATTCTGGGGAGTGCCTCGGCTCCGACCATTCTGTTGCCTTAGGGGAGTGCCTCGGTTCTGACCGTTCCCGCTCGGCTGGCTTGCACCGCTGTTGGAAACCGTTCCATTGCGGCCATCCCACTGGCTGAGCGCGTCCCACAGAGTCCGCGCATTGTCGTCCAAATGGCGCTGGGCCCTTACGAGCATACGAGAGACGACGTCCATCGCCGTTTCATCGCGAGCGATATAAACGTTGAACTCCCGCAGGATTCGTGCTAACTGAGCATAAAGTTTCTGATTTTGTTCTGCCATGGCATTCTCCTCCAGCCCGTGCAACACGCATTCAAGACAGTTCCTCCAAATATACGATCATATGCAGTGGCCCGATTGGTTAAGAACCACATTCGCCACCACAAAATGCACCACTACCAATATCACTCCATTTCAGAGATTGTTTTTCATTTCCACCGGTCTGCTTAAGGCTCCAAAGGCGATATCAAAAATCGTAGCGCCCTCGAGGCAATGGCATAGTGTTTCTTACTGAAGCAGCAACAAAGCCTTTTCTCAGAGCGACCGGCAGTCCCCCATCGCCCAGATACTCGATAAGTTGCCTGTTTCACTTGTGCAAGCAATGCTCTGCCAATATAATGGAAGGCAAGTCCCAGGTTCAGTAACAAAAATGTCCCAGCAAAGCAGGCGCCTCGGCGCCATCATAAAACTCATTGCCAACAATCCAGGCATTACTCTGAATGGACTTTTGAAAAAGCTGGACCAGTCCGGAATTAAGATCACTGAAAGAACGCTCGCCAAAGATATTCTGAGCTTGAAACATGATTTCGACCTTTTGCCTAAACGCGAGCGGTTGAGACACGGTTATTTGCTTGAGGATGTTTGTTCTTTGTCCGAGACGGAGCTGCATTTGGTTCTTGATGCCATGCATGTTTTCGGCAGTCGCCTCAGCGATCCTGAAGCGCAGGCGATGATGGAGCGCTTACTGCAAGTGGTCAAGGTCAATTGCCGCGACGGGATTGGCGAAAGAACGCAAAGCAGAACAATTGGCGTGAGGAATATCTATCGCAAAAGCAAGGACAGCGAACAGATTGAGCAAACTTTGATGACCGGCATTCGCGAGCATTTGCCCGTTTCCTTCACTTACCACACTCCCAGAGTGGGAAAGCCCGAGCAGCTCGAAGGCTATCCATTGTTCCTCATTTTTCACGAGCGCGGTTGGTATTGTATCGTTCGCAATTTGCGAAAAGAAGAATTTAGCCCGCGCCGCATCGACCGCATAAAAAAGTGTGCCATATTACGCGATGGAGACTTTAACGAGGAGCACGCAGAAAACGTGAAAGAGGCGCAATTTCTCATCAGCTGCGGATGGGGCATGACATTTCCGCGTTCGCGAAAAGAGTTGAAGGATGCTGAGGAAAAGCCGGAAATTGTAGTACGTTTCGATCGAACCATCGCTCCTTACATTCTCGAATCAGTTGAGCGTCACCCCAGAGGCCGCATAAAAAGCCTTCCAGACGGGACAGGTGATGTGGAGTTCAGAATCAGGCTCAGTAATCCGATGGAGTTTCAGTTTTGGGTCAGATCCTTTGGATCCAAAGCCTGGTTTGTATCACCTGAATCTCTCGTCGAAAGCGAAAGAACGGAGCTCAGGCGCCTGGCGAAACGCTATTCTCTTTAATGGGCGACGAACCGGCTTGGTGAGCCCGTATTCGGATTGGCAAAGAGAATTAGACCCCGCTCTGACGGGAAGGCTCTTATTGAAAAGCGGCTAGCTGGCTTGGTGAACGCTTTGCGCACCCTGCCGAAGTCCCGGCAAGAGGAAAAACAGGGAGCACCGTCTCGTGGGAATTAATGCGGCGATACGTACTTTTACCATTCTCCGCCCCGACATTCTTTGTTACATTTAACTTCCCTCGATAAACCCCCTTACGTTGAGGCCGCAGTTTGCTGGCCTTCGGGCCCCAACTCTTTCGAAGTCCCTAATTAGCTTTACGCAAGATGAGCAAATCGACGCCCTCGAATGCAGGGGCTCTGTCTTGCGCCCGGAGGGTTCAATCATGGGCAGTCCTTTTGAATCAGCGCACCTAAACACTGGCACTGCTGAATACTCGAACGATGGTGCGCAATACCACGGCATCGAATACATTCCACCTTATGCCGGCAGCAACAACTTAAGGCCGGGCACGACAGGGGAGATCGATCCGCTGACCAGAAAGCCTCTCACTCCGCTGGGCGGACGACCGGATGTGCAACAAATGCCGGCAGGGCAGGGCAATCTGAACAATGGCATGGGGCTCGATCAAGGCCCGGGGATTGGAAATCCTTCATTGCAAGACAGCCCGATCTATCCAAACGCACAGGCGACAAGCCAACCGCAACCCATCGAATACAAAGTCCAACATAAAGGCAATGACATGGGCATCATCAAGACTGGTGTCGCAGGCGGTGCGGGCGCCTGGCTGATGCGCAAGCCAGTTCCGGATTTGCTCGACCGCGCAGCAAGAAGTGTATTGAAAACCGGCGAAAACACTCTCGGAACAAAACTTCTTGGCGAACAATCAGCAGCGGCCAAATATCTCCCGCAATGGTCGCAGAGACTGGCGCAAGGCGAAAAAATGATCAACGGCTTGATGACCGAAGAAGGAGCGCTCGGAAAGGCTTCGAAATGGTGGCAGGCCAATCGTCATGCTGCTGCCGCTGCAGAAAGTACAGCCGCCACCACTGCTGCTGCGGAAACCACAGTTGTCGGCGAAGCGGCTAAGAACGG
>DATNRC010000248.1:0-2614 GCA_036703705.1 Candidatus Obscuribacterales bacterium | reverse complement strand
ATGAACTCAGGCAAAACACAAAAGGCTCGTCCGAGAAGACGAGCCTTAGAAAGATTTGGAGATAAGGGGATTCGAACCCCTGACCTCACGGGTGCGATCCGTGCGCTCTACCAACTGAGCTATATCCCCACGGTCAGTAGGGTAATTATAACCGCCGGAGAAGAAAAGCATTACAATCGACTTGCTTGGTATCCGCGTTCCTACACAATTGGGTGTCAGCTTGCGAGTCCTCTGGTTCTTCATAGACTTTGCCGCCACGGGAATCTTGCTCTTTGCCAGCTTTACCTTCTTACTTGATTTTGTGGTGGGTGGGTATTTTGCGCATAAAGTAGGGCAGGGCGGGGACGACTTTCTTTTCTTTTATGTCTATCCCGGCATCCTGAGCGCTATCGTCTTTCTCTGGATGCTGTACGAACTGCCGTCCAAGCTGCTTCTTTGCATCAGCTATTATTCGCTTGCCGAGAAGCTATACAGAGCCGAACTGTCCCTTCTCAAGCGCTTGCCGGGACCGAAGTGGTTCTGGACGATGGGAACAATGGGGCGCCTCGGTGATGTGCAGAGCCTGCAAGGCAAGATTGATGAAGCGAATCAAACTTATTTCATGGTTGCGGAGTACTCCCGGCAGGCTGGATTGTTTGCCTCCATGTCGGTGGGCTCGAGCCTGGAGAATTATGCCGATCAGCTAGCCAAAGGCGACCGCCTCCTCGATTATGCGGAGTGGAAAGGGCGTTTCCGTGGCGCCAATATCTCGCGCCGCATAGTTACAGTCTTGTGGTTAAGCCTTGCTGTGATCGCTGCGCAAGTGGCGATGCGCCTCACAAACGATCAGATTCCTACTATCGCCTCGTCGCTCAGCTATCTAGGGCGGTACGAACTGGCCGACAGCTTGTTGAGAGGCGCGCTTTCACGATATGGAAAGGATGCCACGCCTGAAAGCGTCGCGCTGCTTATCCAAATGGCCGACAACAATCAGCGCTGGGGACGCCTGGAGGAAGCCGAGCTCATTTACAGAAAGTTGCTGCCCATTGACGACATCCTGGCCGGCAAACTGGATAAAACGCTGGAAAGCCAGCCGGGCATGATTGTTGGTTTGCGTGACTACGCTTCTCTCAAAATGCGCCGCGGGGATTTCGACATTGCCGAGGCAGCTTATGGAAAGATATTCAAAACAACGCAAAGAACTTACGATCGGCTGGCGCTGGTGGATCTTTTGATTGAGAAAGGCGATCTTGCCGCGGCGAA
Organism: Candidatus Obscuribacterales bacterium; assembly: GCA_036703705.1. GTDB lineage: Bacteria > Cyanobacteriota > Vampirovibrionia > Obscuribacterales > Obscuribacteraceae > DATNRC01. The sequence continues at coordinate 1,372 of DATNRC010000248.1, read as the reverse complement.
ATCCGAGCTCGAGGATGCGCTTGCCGCATGCAAGAAAATGGCTGATCGCAATGCAGCGGACAAACTGCGATTGAACGCTCTGTCAAAATTAGGTGCTGTCAACGTAAGGCTCGGCCGCATTGATGAAGCGCAGGGAAATTACACGGAGATGCTCACGGTTGCGCGTACGCTCAAGCCGCCGTCCACCGATGGAACATTGACGGCCATGATTGGGCAGATGGAAACGCACTACATGCTAAGGGACAGGGCTGCCGCCAAGCAATTCCAGGATGAAGCAATGAATATCGCTTCCAAACCGGCATCCAACGAACAGCCCCTCGTGTCGGCAGCTCGCTTTCATCAAATCGCAGAGTCTTTGAAGCGGCTGGGGGAATTTGCTGGAGCCGATGAAAACTACATGCGGGCGATGAGGATTATCAAGCAATCAACATCTGCGAACAACCCCGCTCTGGTGGGCTATCTTATCAATCGTGGCGATATTGCTCTTAAGCAAGATAAGCTTTCGGAAGCCGACGCTTTTTATTCCCAGGCCGCACAAATCGCCTCCAAAAGTGCGCTTGGCTCCGGTCATCCGGCCACTTTGCGGCTTCTTGTAAGACAAGCAGAGTTGAAGATGCGGCAGAAAGACTTCGACAAGGCGGCACAGGAACTGATTAAGGCCCTGGCATTGATTGAGAATCAAAAGCTGAGGCGCATTCCTGAAGATTTGCTCACTTCGATGAAAAACTGCGCCGATCAACTGAAGGGCACGAACAAAACGAGCGAGCAAGGTTATATTCAAAAGGTGATAGCCTCATTGGATGCGCGTTACCCTTAATGACGGGCGGCCGCTGTGACACTAACGCAGAGAGAGAAAAACTGATGAAAACCAGCATCGTCGATTTGAAAACGATCAGCTCATTGAGCCAGGTCAGCCATCTTGCCGTCGCTGATTTTGCGCCACGGGTAGAGCCAAATACGGTGCTCATGTGCGAACCTACATATTTCACTGTCAAGGAGACGCAAAATCCTTTCATGGATGGCAAGGTCGGTTCCGTCAACAGCGAGAGGGCGATGGAGCAGTGGGGAAAGTTGAAATCGGCTTTTGAGCTTCAGGGGCATCCGGTGAAAGTTGTAGCGGCGCAAAAGGACCTCGAGGATATGGTTTTTGCTGCCAATCAGGTTCTACCTGGCATTGACGCAAACGGCAGTCCGTTCGTGATCATGAGCGAAATGCGCTATCCCTCTCGCCGCCGCGAAGTGCCGTGGTACCGAACGTGGTTCGAGGACAACGGCTATCGCATTCTGACGCTGGCGGACAGCGGTTTAATCAAGGCGGACAGCGAGCCGCCGTGCTTCGAAGGGCAGGGTGACGCGCTCTGGCATCCGGGCA
>DATNRC010000247.1:0-4009 GCA_036703705.1 Candidatus Obscuribacterales bacterium | reverse complement strand
ATAATGGGCGTTGCCGAACGCTTTCCCGCGCTCAAGGAGTATGTCGGCGACGATCCTGCCGGCATGAAAATCGACCCCAAGCAAATCCGCCAGTTAGCGCCGGAAGTGGCAAGAAGAACGATGACCTTAACCGCAGGCATGCTTGGCGCAATCGTCAATGGCATACTGATTCTCTTTCTCGCCACTTATTTTGTTATCGAAGCCAACGACATCTGGCCGAAGCTCTTGCGATGGTTGCCGCACGGGAAGCGAGAAAGATTCGCCGAGCTCATACTGCCTTTACAGGCCCGCATGGGCGGATATGTGCGCGGGCAGATTCTGGTCAGTATCGCTGTCGCTACCTTTCTTGCTGCCGGGCTTTCTTTGCTCGGAGTAAACAACGGGCTGGTGCTCGGTGCTCTGGCAGGGCTTTTCAACATTGTGCCTTTCGTCGGCTCGATGATTTCGCTGGTATTATCCGTGGTGGTGGCGCTCAATCAGTCGGTTTTGCTTGGCGGTCTTGTCGTCGGTCTTTTCGCCGTCGAGCAGTGGCTGGAAAGCAGCTTCATAACACCGCATCTTCTCGGGCGACAGGTCGATCTTCACCCGCTGATTGTGCTTTTTGCGATCTTGATTGGCGGCACCATAATGGGCGTCCCGGGAGCGCTGGTTGCTGTTCCTGCGGCTGCGGCGCTCACATTCCTGGCTCAAGAGTTTTATCTCAAGCCATTGAACGGCGAAACAACAGTGGCAGAAGAAGCCGCCGCAGCCGTCGCGGCATCGGACTCGGCAGAGGCCGAGGAGGCAGCGGCGCCGCCGGATACGACGAACGCCCCATAAAACGTATTCAGAGGCGATTACAATCGATGCCGACCGCCTCGGCTACAGAAAGCCCGTCCCGCTCGAGCAATCTCGCCAGTTCAAAATTGATTCGCCTGGGCAAGAAGGGCCCGCCGTAAACCAGCGCCGTGTATATCTCGACAGCAGACGCGCCGGCGCGTATGAATTCATATGCGTCGCTTCCCGTCGATATGCCACCACATCCGATGATTTGTTGATCTCGTCGTTTCATGCTGTTTATTTTGCGGCACAAATCCAGAGCCTTGCTCTTGAGCGGCGGACCGCTCAATCCGCCCTGACCGCAGGCGGCCACCTCTTTATCAGGAGTCTTCAATCCGTGGCGCGATATTGTCGTGTTCCCGCATACAAATCCTTTGAGGTTGTGCTTCTCGCCAAGCTCAATCAGATCATTCAACAAATCCGTGGAGCTGTCTGGAGAAATCTTCAAAAGGACAGGCAAATTTCTCAGGTTGCGCCTTTGCACCTCATCGAGAATGCTGCCGATTTCTTCGCGCTGCTCCATTATGCCTTCATGCGTGTTGGGGCAGCTGGCATTGATGGTGACATAGGCAAGAGGCAGATCTTTTATGCACTGGAAAGAAAAGACCACATCTTCGACAGCCGCGTCTCCCTTGATGGAAGGGTGGTTGGTTTTTGCGATATTGACGCCGATAGGTAAAGTAATCGTCGCCAACCTTAATCTTTGCCCGACTTTCGCCGCACCCTCGCCGTTCAGTCCCAGTCGATTGATGATCGCTTCGTCGGCCGCCAGCCTGAACAGGCGCGGCTTGGGATTGCCCGGCGAGGGCTGCCCCGTAATCGAGCCGACCTCCTCAAAACCAAAGCCAAGTCCGCCCAGGCAGGCGGTGAGCTTTGCGTTTTTGTCGAAGCCGGCCGCAAGCCCCAGGGGGTTGGCAAGCTGGATGCCAAAGAGCTGGCAGCTCAGCCGGTGATGCAGCTCCGACGGCAGCTCGTCAACGGCAGCCAAGAGCGGCGAGATGAGGGGAGCAAGGCGCATTGCCAGCCCATGGGCGTCTTCAGGATCGAGCTTGAAAAGGAGAGGGCGCAGAAAACGCGTATAGAAGTCGGGCCGCCTCCCCGAAGCCCTGGCCTGGCTGGCGGGCATGGCTGGCGTCTTGTCGCTGACGGACATTCTCAACCCCTTGCCGAACGCTTACTTTTGGCCGTCAATCCTAATCATATGCTCTCTTGAAGCTCATTCAAGCATGCCGCCGGACAAGACCATCCTTTTCTTATTACCTCTCAATGATTAATCATGAGGAATTACTGGGAAAGATCTGATTGGCGAGGCAGGGACGCACACCCTGACAACCGTTTACCATTTTGGACTGCCGTAGTGGCTAAAGAAGAGTCAGGAAGAATTACTATCGAGAGAGCGTGCACGTCCTGCGGGCAGCACTTCGGCCCGGCGACGCGCATTTGCCCCAATGACGGCACAAAGCTCGTGCCTGAGGACAAGCTCGATGAAGGCGCCGTGCCGGACTCCTGGGTAACAGTGGCGCCGGACAGAGCGGATAATCGCGACAGCAGCGGTCCCACCGCCGATCCGGACGGATTGCAGTCAGAAGCCGTTCGCGAGCACGCGGCGAAACTAATCGGCGAAGTCTTAAACGATCAGTACGAGCTTGTCTCCATTCTCGGATACGGCGGCATGAGCGTGGTTTACAAGGCGCGTGACAATAAGCTGCAAAAGTTTGTGGCGGTGAAAATGCTTTTGCCGCATCTCATGCTGCAGGCGCAAAGCATGCAACGGTTCAAGCAAGAAGCGCATTCCGCATCGAGCTTGAATCATCCCAACATCGTAACTATTCACAACTACGGAGAGGCGCCCAACGGGCAGCCGTATCTGGTAATGGATCTGCTCACCGGGCGCTCTTTGTCGGCTATCATCAAAAGCGAAGGCAAAATATCCGTCGACCGCGCCTTGCATATATTCACGCAACTGGCGTCGGCGCTCTCGCACGCCCATCAGAAAGGCATCATTCACCGCGATCTCAAGCCCAGCAATATTATTCTTGTCGAACTCGACGGCAACAAAGACATCGTCAAAATAGTAGATTTCGGGATTGCCAAGCTCCTGCCGCAAGAGGGTCGTGACGTGGTGAGCCTGACGCAAACAGGTGACGTCTTCGGCAGTCCGCTCTACATGAGCCCAGAACAGTGCAAAGGCGACAAGCTCGATGCGCGGGCCGATGTTTATTCCATGGGCTGCCTGATGTACGAGGCGCTGGCTGGCCAGCCTCCCATCAATGGAGACAACATTCTGGAAGTGCTTTATCGCCACATGAACGAAGTGCCCAAGGATTTCAAAAGTCTGAAATTGAATCCATCGGTGCCGCAAAGGCTGGAGGCAATCATTTTCAAGACGCTGGCCAAAGACCCTGCTATGCGCTATCAGACCATGCAGGCTTTGCTGGACGATCTGACTCAGTTTCGCAATGCGCGGCAAAGCAGCTTGTGGGGCAAAATCGCCACACAATTCGAGCTTTTGCGCCTGAAGCAACGCCCGCGGAGCAAGAGCGAGATCGCCATCGGCATAATCGCCACTGTGTCTCTCATTCTCTTTCTTGCTTGCGCGGTCAACCTGGTGTCCCTTTATACCTTCGCTGACGAGTCACCAATTTTCAAAGACGAGCTCCTCTGGAAAACAGCTCCAGAACCACCTCCTGCCGACATCGGCTACATTGCCAACGCCACTTATGAACGTTTGCTGCAGCAAGCGGATCGATTTTTAGCCGGCGATAATTCATTCACTTTCGCCGAAGTTCTCAACCATCTCCAGAGCGGCGCCCAGAGAATGCAAGCCAAGTTTCACTGGGAAGAAGCAGCAAGGTGTTATGAAAAAGCGCTGGCCATAAGCTCGGAGAAGAACGGGCCGGAAGCGCTTCCCACACTCGAGATTCAGTTGCGCCTGGCAAACGCTTACTTCATGAACAAAAACTACGAGGCCGCAGAAAACGCTTACCGTGCTCTGCGCCCGTTCATCTCAAGCTTCATCCTTGCCGATCAGGTGTCATTGGTGCGAACGTATTTCACCTGCCTCGGTGACTCTATGTATTTCCAGAAGAAATTCTCTGAGGCTGCAAACACTTATGGAACTTATCTTTACTCGCTGCAGGGCAGAGGATTGAGATGGACGGGCTGGACAAGGCATGAGTTGGAGCGTTAT
>DATNRC010000246.1:0-3141 GCA_036703705.1 Candidatus Obscuribacterales bacterium | reverse complement strand
TGAAATCGTAACCAGTATTGAGCACCATTTGTAGTACCAGCGGCTCTTTGTCATTCCCACCATCGCTTTAAAACCGACCAAAACCATTTCCCTCGCTTTAATACGAGCTTTTATTAATCGTTTCAAACGAAACGGCATTGTCACTAGCCCCCGCTGCCGAAGAGCACCTGATCGTTGCAAGAACCAGATCAGAAGACGATTGTAAAACCAGTAACCGACGCCAGTCAGTTTGTCGGCACACATTCATGCTCAACTTGCGGATTTGTTCTGCCCAAGACTGTCGTCATTTGTCCCAAAGACGGAACCAAGCTGGTATCACCAATTACGAGCGGAGTGCTGCTCGGCAAGTATGAATTTGTCGATGTGGTCGGGTCTGGCGGTATGGGCATCATCTACAAAGCGCGGCATCCAGTGCTCAATCGCATGGTCGCTATAAAGATGTTGCATCCGCATCTTTTATCCGAGGCGATCATAAAGAGATTCGAGCAAGAGGCTCTAGCCATCAGCAGCCTGTCTCACCCGAATATCATCCAGGTTTACGATTACGGGATTTCGGAACATGGTCAGCCTTATATGGTGATGGATTTTGTCGAGGGCGAGACACTCTCTGATGTGTTGCGCAGAATGATTGTCGGGATTGAGCCGGCGCTGAACATTTTTATTCAAGTTTGTGATGCTCTGCAGCATGCGCACGATAAGAACGTGCTTCACCGTGACTTAAAGCCAAGCAACATCATGGTGATGGATGTCGATTGCAGTTTCCCGGAGATAAAAATAGTCGACTTCGGAATTGCAAAAGTTCTGGAGGCTGACAAAACCCGAGTCACGTTGACCGGTGAACTTATGGGAACACCTCATTACATGAGCCCAGAACAATGTCGAGGTCTGGAGCTCGACCGGCGATCCGACATCTATTCCCTGGGGTGCGTCATGTTCGAAGCGCTTACCGGACGGCTTCCGTTCGGTCGCAGCACGGCGGTAGCAACGATTGTCGAGCAAATTACAGCCATGGCGCCGCCGCTGAGCGAAGTTCGTCCGGACATAATCTTTCCACAACTGCTGGAAGAGGTCATTGCGAAAGCACTGGCAAAAGATCCCGACGCGCGATACCAATCAATGAGCGCTCTCATGAACGACTTGTTGAGAGTTCAGCAGGCATACCTGAGGACAAAAGACACGAAGCAAAAGTCGTACAGATTTCGTCGACTCAGCCGAGAACAAACGGTCTTTGCGCTCCTTTCCGCAGCGGTCCTGCTTTCGGTAGCATTCAGTGTAATCTCATTGTCTGATTCCCTGCAGAACTTCCGGATCAAAGAAGACTCACAGGAGGTGAAGGACATAGCACCTTCTGCGCCACCACCCGCATCGCAATACTTGCCGATGCAAGAAAGGAGCATTCGACTGGCCGAGCGTGCTATGTGGTTCGGGGATATCAATCACGACAAAATCGACGACCAATTCATTCGCAACTACTTCCAGGACAATCTTGGTCTCCGTTCGCTTGATCTGGCGAAGACGAAGATCACCAATAATGCTTTGCTCTCAATCTCAAACCAAACCAGTGTGAAAGCAATTGTTCTTAGCCGAACCAGCATCAGCGATGGAGCGCTCTTAAATCTCCGCTTGTTTCCTTTATTGGTGGAGATCAATTTAGATGGGTGCAAGATTACTGATAAAGGAATGCACTACATCAATGACGTCAAAAATCTTTCTTGCCTTTCTCTGCGTGAAACCAGCGTAGGAGACGCGGGAATAAGACAGCTGCTGAATGTGCCCATACGCAAGCTTTACCTGTCGTCCACGAAAGTCGGAGACAGCGGTCTGGCCTTTCTTGCCAAGCATCAATTGCTTGACGAACTGGAGTTAAACAACTGCGGAAACATAACGAGCAATGGGCTTGCGCAGCTGCGTCGCTTGCCCTTACTGGAGAAGCTGAGTTTGGAAGGCACACAGGCAGATGATGCAGGCATCGCCTCGCTTGCCCAGTGCCGCAGGTTGAAGGAGCTAAAACTCTCAAACTCCAAGAATTTTACCGCCGCGGGAATTGTTCCCTTGCAGTCGCTGCAGTCCCTCACTGAGATTTCGCTGCTTGGCACTCGTGTTGACGACTCATGCCTCACCGCCCTTTCGAGACTGCGAAGTCTAAAGCACCTGGACTTGAGCGGAACGCAAGTTACTGATGCGGGAATCGCTGTAATTGCGCGCCATATGCCACAGCTGACCCATTTAGGGCTTGCCCACACTGCCGTTACCGATGCTGGCGCCGAAAGCCTGAAAAGACTCAATAAGCTCAAAACGCTCGAGCTCGCAAAATGCCGCATTTCCCCGGAGTCCTTGAGAAGACTGACCCGCTCCCTGCCGGGCTTAGATGTCCGCACGAACGAAGATCCTAGATACGCCACCCTCACACAGCAACTTCCAGATCTGGTCCAAGCGGGAGAAAAACAGCAGAATTTCTCCCGCCACTGACACCCAGTCATCGCAACCTTTCCAAGCGGGAGAAAAACAGCGAAATTTCTCCCGCCACAGTCGCTCAAAAATCGAGGCGAACCTCAAGGGGCATAAGTTACTTGAAGAAGCTTGAGATTGCCAAAATGGCTGCACCGTCCTTACACCGATACTCGTTCCTTCTGATTCTTCTTTTTGCGCATCAGCCCACATGGGCGCAAAGCACATCCGCCGCCAACAGGTATTATGGAGCCCGGCAGCAAGGGAATTACGCCGGCGCAGGCCGAGCGACCAATGCCCGACCGGGCTATCCGGCACGCAATGCGCAAAGTACAGCCGGGCAGCAAAAATCTTACGACTTCACAGACTCGGTCACAGTTGACGGTGTGCGAAGGTCGTTCATTGTGCATATTCCATCTTCGTATGACCGATCGCGCTCTATGCCGGTGGTCCTCGTCTTTCACGGCTTACATATTCCTGGCTCTCTGATGATCCCGCTTACCGGCTTCAATTCAACGGCAGATCGAAACGGCTTCATAGTCGTTTATGGAGAGGGCATCAATCGGCGATGGGATGATGGGCGCTCAACTCATGCAGACGATGTAGGCTATGTATGCGCCGTCCTTGACCGGCTTTCCGCAATTCTCAACCTGGATAAGCGACGCGTCTACGCTGCGGGCATCAGTAACGGCG